>NZ_FWYE01000006.1 GCF_900176435.1 Picrophilus oshimae DSM 9789 | reverse complement strand
TCTGTGTGTTCATTGATATATAGAATGCACCAAGAACCTTGTATGATTTAACAAGGTTTCCATTTGCCTCTGATTTATCATAGAATCCTGAGATTATCTGCTTAAATGATGATGGACCAACCTCGCTGATCTGTGATGTATTATCATCGAAGTCCTCAAGACGGTCTGTATGTGATAATCCGTATTTTATTACTATCTCCGGTATGTGTGCTGGCTGTGCTATTGCAGGTATCTGTGATGCATGGCCATTTACCCAGTAGTTTGGATTCTTTACAAGAACTATGGTGCTTAGACCGGATGATACACTCTTTATTGTGTATGGACCTGAGCCTATTGCACCGTGATCATCTATGTATGAATTTGGTGTGTTATATGTCACGCCGCCGTGTGCGTCAACATATCCTGGATATAATATATCACCCCACCAGCCTGCTATATCCTGTAATAGGAATGGATATGGTTTCATTGTGTTTATTGTCACATTGTCATTTGAGTTTACAACAACTGCCTGGTCTTTATACTCCATGACCTTCATCTCTGTTGCATTGTAATTGAAGTTTGATAGTATATTATCAAGATCAACTGCAGCCTGCTTGTACTGTTCTGTTAAATTACCTGTTAATGAATAACCTGCATTTACCAGTGCTGCCCTTAATCCCCATGGTAATGATATACCTGTTATTCCCTCGTTTGTAGCATTGAATAATATTCCTGGGTAGTCTGCTGCGTAGGGTCCCTGGCCCATTACTATGCCGCGGTAGAATGAAAACCATACAGATGTTGCATTCAATGGTTCATTGTTACTGAATTTTGCAAAACTCCATATATCAAATGTATAGTTCTGATCATTGTGATTATAAACATGCTGTGCAAGAACTGGAACGACCTGTGTACTTGAGCCATTAAACTCAACTAATGTTTGGAATACTGCTGCAAATAATGGTCCGTTCGTTGTAAAGAATCCTGTTGCGGGGTCGAGCTCCTCCGGGGCTGCGGTCTGTGATGTATCTGTAAATACATGTGTTACTACCTTCTTTGGTGGATGGTACAGCAAAGCAACAGAGACTCCTGCTGCTATGATTATTATTACAACCACCACTGCTATTATAATCTTGGCATTTTTACTAGCCATGTAAAGTAATTAAAAATAATATATTTAAAAGTTTTTATTGATTTTTTAGTGATAATTTAGTTTTTACTTAATAAAAATAAAAAATATATTTATGTAGACCATAGGGTCATAAATGAGTTTAAAAAGCTGGTTTAAAATTATAAGGCCAGTAAACGGTTTCATGGGTTTAATATCGATCTATATAGTTGGCTTCATAGATGTAAATTTTAAGTTACCACATTATTTAAAGATTATAACCCTTGGTGCACTCTCTGTTTTTTTTGTTACCTCTGGCGGTAATATAATAAATGATATAAAGGATATAGACCTTGATAAAATAAATCATCCATCGAGGCCCATACCATCAGGTGAAATCTCAATAAAATCAGCCTATGTTGTTTTTATAATCATGTTTATAATTGCCATAATTTTATCATCTTTTATCTCTTTGTATGCAGTCCTGGTTGTAATCTTTGCAGAGGCCCTTTTAACATCATACGAGATAAAGACAAAGAATCTTGGTCTTATTGGAAATTTCACAGTAAGCCTGTTGATAGGCTTTATATTCATATTTGGTGGTATTATACTTAACACCATTTTTAAGATGATCCTTTTGTTTTTGCTTGCCTTCTTTTCTAACGTTTCAAGGGAGATCATGAAGGATATAGAGGATGTTAACGGCGATTTAAACAGGGAAACGTTTCCAAGGGTTTATGGAATAAAAAAGGCAGAAATACTTGCGTCATTCTTTGTTATTTTAACAGTTTCAATTTCAATTCTTCCGTACTATTTTAAAATTCTAACAATATATTATGTATATGCTGTTATAATAGATGATATACTCTTTATTTTATCAATGATTATTATGTACAGAAATGTTTCAGAAAGCCAGCAGGTTTCAAAGATAGCAATGATAGTTGGCATGATATCATTTCTTGTAGGTGGTATAAATTGACCGTTTACAATGATATTATTGAAAAATTAAAAAGAAAAAAGATACATATGACCTTGATAGATCCGGCATCACAGGACATAGAATCATCTGGAAGAATAGCCGAGGCTGCCGAAAGGGCCGGTACGGACTTTATAATGATAGGTGGTTCAACCAGGATAAATTCAGAGCTCATGGATAAAACTATTGGGGCAATAAAATCAAAAACGTCTTTAAAAACCATAATATTCCCGGGATCTCCTGAGATGATAAGCCCAAGGGCCGATGCAATATACTACATGAGCCTGATGAACTCAAGAAATATAGATTTTATAATAGGCCATCAGGTTAAGACCTCACTTTTTTTGAGGCAGCTTGCCATAGAGACAATACCAATGGCATATCTAATCTTTGAACCTGGAATGACGGTGGGTCGTGTTGGTGAGGCAAATCTTATAAAAAGAGATGATCCTGATACTGCGCTGCTTTATGCACTTGCGGCCGAGACATTCGGCATGAAGCTCGTTTATCTGGAATCTGGATCTGGAAGCCCAACGTATGTTTCTGAGAATGTTATAAAAAAGATCAAGGAGTACGTAAAAATACCAGTTATAGTTGGAGGCGGCATAAGGGATAAAAATGCTGCTGAAAAGCTTGCAGCTGCAGGCGCCGATATTATAGTTACAGGCACCATCGTTGAGAGAAGCAGGAACGTTTATGAGGCCTTACAAGAAATTATATCATCCATATAATTATATTATAGCCACAGGTGAGACCGGTGATGCGGTGGCACCCTTTATTAATAATGGAAGACATATAAATGCAAATTCGTATATTCTGTCCCTGCTGAGCTCGTCCAGTTTTATATTATCTATTAGGCGGATTCCACACTTTGCTATTAAGTACTGATGCACTGGCAGCCTGGTATTCTTTATTTCCGGCGGTGTCACCTCACTTGATGGCGTGTCTGAACCTGAGACTGAGACATTTTTCTCTGACAGAAATTTTGCAAGGTCGTATCCTATTCCTGGTGATGAATCATAGTATTTATCATAATTCTTTGGATCATTGAATTCCCTGGATAATCCTGTGTAAAAGAATACTGCATCGCCGTTGTCTATTTCTATGTTATGATCCTTAAGAAAGATCTCTGTTTCCTCTCTGGTTATTGCATATCCAGGTTCCAGCTTGTCCTTTTTGTGCATGCCGGCAACATCTATCATTATGCCCTTTGTTATTATTGGTATGCTCTTTTCAATGCCAAGTCTTTTTGATCCAAGGTTCGTTGTGTTTTCATATGCATCTAT
The DNA here is from genome assembly GCF_900176435.1 of Picrophilus oshimae DSM 9789. NCBI lineage: Archaea > Methanobacteriati > Thermoplasmatota > Thermoplasmata > Thermoplasmatales > Picrophilaceae > Picrophilus > Picrophilus oshimae. The sequence goes on along the minus strand of NZ_FWYE01000006.1, from coordinate 23,901 downwards.
GTTGTTGAATAATTTATTATTATATGCCATGTGATTTAATGAATCTAAATGTGTTCCTGTATGATCGCACATCTCTATTCGCCCAAGGGATGCGCCGTATTTATTATCATATATCTTATAGTAATCATTATCGTATGGCCTTAACAGTATCTCAAAGAAGAACGGACCGTGTGTCAATCTATCCGCCATGCCATTGAATATTACATGTGAAAGATTATAGACCCTGCCGTATTTAACCATTCTAAGTGATGATAAGACCTTTTTTTCATCTATGTAATTTAAATTCCCAAGCTCATCATCTTTTCCAAATTTTGATGATAAATCATTATAATCCATTGTTTTGAATTTTTAAAATAAATAAATATTTTTTCAGTTTCCTGTAATTACCAAAGGTAATAAATTAATAACAAATGTTTTTTTAAATAGATAATATACAGGAAGATCATGTCTGTAAAAAAGCTTGTTTATGGAATATATCCAAAGACCAATGAACTGCGGCTTGAGATCGGGCGATGGGAGCGTGGAATAATACCAGATTCCGTGCTCAATGAAAAAATAAATGATGAAAAATACATTTTTTATGATAAAGTCAAAGATATTTATTACACGGACCCGCTTTACAACTGGTATGATATATTTAGACCGCTTTCAAGGATTGTTAACGGCATATCTCTTGGTCCTTTAACAAGGTTTCTCGAAACAAATACCTTTTACAGGATACCTGAGATCTCTGATGTAAAGGATTTTAACCTTGAGCCAGATAAATTCCAAAAAATAGACGATAACCCACCACTGCCGCTATATCTAAAACATGGTATTAATTTCCATGGTTTGCTTCCGTCACCCTATTCATTCTATTACATGTCAAAAACATTAATGGATTACAATGATTTTAATAAAAAGATTTTGAATATATATTCAAGGATTCTTGATATATACTCCATTAAAAATGTGGTCCTGCTTGATCCGCTTTACTATAAAAACGATGCATACATTGATCTATCGGATTTTGCCAAAAAATACAATGTTATATTAATAACATCAGGAAATGTATCAAAACTTAAAATCAATGGAAAGCTTGAATCAATAGCGGTCAGGCCTGATGAGGTGGATTATATAATTAATAAATGCTCATATCCAGGAATAAGCATCTTTTCAGGGGATAATACAAAAATGGAGGATTTAAAAACAATAAGAAAAGAAATTTCCGGATATGATAACGTGCTTTTAACGCACAGTACATACATGGACTTTTTGCCCAGGGTTATAGCAGATAAAAAGATGGATCTTATACTGGAGGCTTAAAAATGTTGATAACTCAGGAAATAGGAAGCTTTAGGAAGCCAGAATATTTAAGCAGGGTCTTTCATAAAATATACGGAACTGATGAATTTTACAGACTTGCGGAGAAAGCGACGCTGGAAACCCTCGATGTTTTTTACAATGCAGGTCTTGAAAACATTGGTGTCGGCGGCGAGATGTTTCGCTGGGAGATGTATGAACACCAGGCAATAAACATAGACGGCATAGAGTTTTACGGGCCTGTTAGATCATTCGATAACAGGTATTACAGGAAGGGAAGCATCGTAAAAAGAATGGAAAGAAAATCAAGCTATCATTTAAAGGAGCTTGAATTTTTAATGGATAACGCCAGGGGGTCAATAAAGGTTCCGGTAACAGGTGCATACACAATGATGGACTGGTCATTTAATGAATTTTACAGGGATAGGTACGATGTTGCAATGGAATTTGCAAGGCTTCTTAACGATGAGATAAAAGATCTTAAATCTGCCTGGGATAGAAAATTCCCAGGGAAAAAATTGGAAATACAGATAGATGAGCCAGCAACAACGACGCATCCTGATGAGATGGATATAGTTAAGGACTCCATAAACAAAACTGTATATGGAATAGATAACTGTGAGTTCTCCATACATGTATGCTACAGCAGTGATTACAGGCTTTTATACGATATAATGGATGAAATAAACATAGACGGATACAATCTTGAATTTGCCAACAGGGATACATTGGAACCGGGAACCTCTGATGAAAACAGGCCCGGATACCTTGATCTAAAATACTTTGCCGAGCACAGCTCAGGCAAAAAGTTCATGGGTCTCGGGGTCACAGATGTTCATATAGACTACGTTGAACCCGTAAAACTCATAGAGGATAGAATAAGGTTTGCATTAAAATATATAGACCCGGAAAAATTAAGATTAAATCCAGACTGCGGACTGAGAACAAGATCAAGGGAGATTGGTTTTCAAAAGCTATCAAACATGGTTGCTGCAAAGAAAAATATTTTAAAGGAATTATAAAAATTAAAATTCATCGTATCTATTTTTTCTTCTCATTAAAAATCTTACAAATATGTATATATAAAATATTATGCCAAGAACTATTATAACGTTTAATATTATATACAATGGGTTGTACACTATTTTTATTTCCGGTGTTGATACAAAGGCCCCGGATGGTGTGTATGCATAAACGGAAACGTAATACGTTTTACCAGGTACTATTCCTGACAGAAATGCCGATGTATCAGAGCTGCTAATATTCAATGTTTTTGGATTGCTCATAAATGGACTTGTGGAGTATTCTACCTTGTAATATGAAACCTCTTTTAAGGAATATGGGGACCATGACATGTATACAAAATAGAATAAAAATGGTACATAGTGCGTTATCTGGAATAGTATTGTTGGCGTTATTTGAAATGATGGTATCATGCCTATGCTCTGATCTGCATTGTTAACCATGTCTATGCTAAAGCTTGCATTTATGTATTCATCATCTGATACAGTTATGTAATGATCGCCCTTTAGATATAGAATGGAAACACCGGAGCCGTTTGTGTAGCCTGCAACAGTTCCGTTCACATATATGACGGCATTTGATAATGCGTAGTCAAGATATTTGTTATAAACATATAAATAAAGGTAGTATCTGCTTGTATTTTTAATTAATACCTGTGTTGTGTAATTTTTACCGGGGGTGAGCCTCACACTTATATTATAAAAGCCGTTTTTTATTATTTCTATGTTTCCGCTCTGCGGCAGAACCTTTATATAATGCCATGGACCATTATTGTAATATGCTGTTATATTATCAAATTTAACCGTTGTATTTGCCTGAAATGTGAAGACCTTTATATAAACATAGGATCTGTGCATTATTAATCTGTTTCCTGTTGTGTTATAATATTCCGTTTTATAACCATTTGATTTTAATACAAAATAGTTTGTTCCGTTCAGTTCATAGATATTAATATGCCTGCCTGTAAATTTGTAATGGAAATAATTATCAACGGTAAGATTTATCCTGGCGTTGTAATAATCCGGACTGTATGAAACATTCAATAATGCCTCCCTGAAATCTGGTATGTATATGCTCCTTGTTATTAATGTGCCATTTATTAATGCCGATGCATTATAATAACCTCCATGATCTATAACAAAATAGCCTGAAACAGATTTTTTACCGTTTAATTCATAGTAATCAGGTATTCCTGTATTTGTATAAATTTTTATTAGATTTCTATCAAAAATAATATTATATTCAATGAAATATTGCTTTTTTGATGTGTTTTTAGCCGGAACAAGGTTGTAACCAGAGTAAAAGTTTGAATTCTTTTTTGTTATGTTTATTGTGCTATAATTGTTATTTAATGACGAGAATCTTAGATCAATATAATGATTGTCGTTTATCCTTGTATTATTATGAAATATATTTATTTTAGAGAATTCACCATGCGGTATGTTAACAAAGTTTATTTGATTGTTTTCCTGCATGGTTCCTATTACAGCCCTTGAGCTGCCCGCAAATGATATTATACCTGTAAAATTAAATATCAATCTATTTCCTGAATACATGTAGATATTATCCTTTTTTATCTGAACACTTAAATTATATGAAGATTTATCACCTGCTGGCCTTTCCATTTTGAATAATGTATTGTTGTTTTTTATAATATATTCATAACCGTATGTTCCATTGTATTTTATTCCAAAGTATGCATAGCCATTATTTGAATAAAAGCCCATGTAATAGTATGTGCTTCCATTAAATATCTCAACGCTTTTATTTTCCGTTATATTAATTGTGGCCGAGATATTATTTGAATAATACGTATTATTAAATATTAAATCTGATCCATAGCCACTTTCTATTATCATTGTATCATTAAGCAAATTTGATACTATTGGCGTTCCCAGACCTGTTACCGGATTCCAGCCGGCATGCGCATCATAGAAGCCATTGGTTCCGGATGTTATCTGTGTGAAAGCATTTGTGTAAAGCTTTGTGTTTGATATCTGATAAAGTACTGGATTTATAAATCCCATGGATCTGTTCATGTATTGATCCATAAGCGCTATTATTCCAGCCCATATTGGCGTGGCAACACTTGTTCCGCCAACGGCCTCTGCATTGCCGTTTACTATTATTAATACAGGGGTGCTCCTTCCGGCAACCATTGAAACATCAGGAACACCGCGGTGTGTATTATTATAATCCTCAGGGTCCTGATAGTAAGGCCTTTTAAAATAGCTTGAATAGCCGCCCCCGCTGCCAAAGGAAACACCATTGGCTATTCCGCCCCAGGCAGTTTCAACAGGCTCGCCATTTTTAAAGTACAGGTTAACGCCACCAACACCAAGAACGTAGGGATCAGAGGCTGGAAAATTCACCGCAAGATGTGACGTTGTATCGTATGACCCATTATCACCGGATGCTGCAACAACTGTTATATTATTTAATGCTGCATCCTTATATATATTGTTTAAAATTTTAAGCTCGGAATTACCCATTTCAGATTCAGGCTCACCCCAGCTCAGTGATATGATGTTTCCAAGGTGATGATATATAGAATATGCAACAGCGTCTATTAATGATGTCCCGGAACCTGGAGATACAACAAGCTTTATCGATGCGCCTGGTGCTATTGCATGGGCCCATTCCACATCCAGTGCGGTCTCTGTCGCCCAGCCACTGTTCTCCTGATAGACTGTGCCCTCAGGATACAAAACTGTTAGATTTACAGCCGGAAGGCCTGTTAAATTGTCAAAGGCTGAAACATCATAGTTTATTGATGGATCGCCGTATGCATCAACTATGACTATTGTCGTTCCATTACCGTATATGCTTTCATTGTAAACCGGATTGATATTATATGCATACCTTATCTGTGATGGCAGGTAGCCCGATGTCGAAAGGGCCGGCATGTAATATGGTTCAAAGCTTGAGTTGTCTATAAAATAATTTATACCAAAATATTTGTTTAATTTATTAAAAAATGATAATGAAACTGAATTATTATAAACATTTATTATATTGCCTGTATAATTATAATTTATATTATCATTTTTAAGTGTTGAATTTACAAGGGACATGTATCTTTGAGGAATGCAGGAAACTATTGTTTTATTATCTTCTTTAACATTATAGTTGTTCTCATTAACCATCTTATTATCTGATGGTATGATTACATCCATTGATGTGATTATGAACATGCAGATAATTATTATTGCAATGATCTTTATGCCACGCATAAATATGTAAAATTAATATTCGGATAAATAATTAACGTTTAAATTAATTCAGCATTTTGGAACGCGTATATAATTTTAAAGACCATTTCAATTAAATTTGATTATTATAATATTAATAAATGTATTAATTATAAAAGGAAAAACTTTTAAAAGAAAATTTCAATTCACCCTAGAATGAAAAAACTGTTTGTCTTGCTTGTACTGGCATTATTCGCATTTGCCACAATGTCTGTATCATCTGCGTCACCGGCGCTGCCCGCACCGCCATCGACACTGCCAACAGTGACCTATTATTATCACAATACATCGTATAATATAACAAACTCGATATGGGATAAGTTCTTTAAGGATGTTATAGATAACAAAACATATGTTAAGTATTCATGGTCAAATGTATCAACGCAGTATTTAATAGTCTTTGATCTGTCATATACTGGTTTAAACCATTTTGGTCTTGAGCTGATATCGGCACTCTCAGGTATAGGTTCCCCGACAATAGCCAACATGACAAAGGCGTTTATTAGTATAGAGAATCAACCATCACTGGTACATGGTTACACAAATATAGGTGCACTTAATGCAGGTGCATATCCAGGACTATCGTTTTCAAAGCCTGCTGTTCAGTCAAAGGTAAAGGAGTATGAGGAAATAACCGCGATAGTTGCAATTATAGCAGTTATGTTCGTTTTATACTTCTACTTCAACAGGAATGGAAAATAAATCATTTAATTTTATATCTTAAAATTGCACAGTAGCCGCCAAAAGATCTTATAATTTCTCCGGGCTCTGTATAATTACTTATAATGTATATTTTTATCCCTGATGCCTTGTTTAATAATTCCCTTGTTTCAGGCATTTTAAATTTTTCCTCTGATATAATTAATGTGTCTATGGCACCATTGTCAAGATAATTATTAATTTCATCGTAGCCGTATACTGACAGGCCTGAGTTTAAATTCCTTAAAAACGTCTCAAGTATCCTTTTTTCTTTTGCCATTCTAGATTCCTTTATAATATTTGAGGCGGCATCACTATTTAATAAATTATAAACACCTGATTTTCCTGTATCATAGGTATTATAAAATTTTACATCGATGTTATTAAAGAACGGGTCCTTTTTTATTTCATTATATAATTTCTCGGGCTCAAAACCTGTGCCAAGCACAATTAAAAGGAACACATTTTTTATATTTTTTAATGCCTTTATTATATCAAGAAAATACTGCTTTTCATTATATTTTAAATCATAGCGCTTTCCCGTTTTGTTCGATTCTATATGCGCCATATCCTGCAGTGAATATGACCTCATTAAATATATATCAGCGGCCTCGTCATCCAGCGATACAAAGATCATGCCGCTGCTGTATTCATTCTTAACGGCCTCGTTTAAAAAATCCCTCTCGGCCTCGTTTAGATTTTTGTATATCTTTAATGTATCTCCAGGGCCGTACATTATAGACTGGTGTTCACCTGAAAAATCACCATCAATGATAATTCCAAGAATCTTTATTTTATCTGTAAATGGCTGGAAATCAAGGTTTTCTATTTTTATTTTGACCTTTATTGGTATTCTCTCTGTGCTCTTTGATCTCTCAAGATCGTTTCTTTTTTCCAGGCGCCTGTATGCAATACCCTCTATTATATCGCCTGGGTTTAGTATATTTTTTATGTACCATAGATCGTCCTGTGTTTCTATTAATATTTCAGTTGTTTCAAGCTTTTCATCGATGTTTATCTTCATATTCGATTATTTAAGCAATCTATTTATTTTTTCTATTATTTTAATATAATGCGTGCCAGGCCAGAATGCCTTTGAGCATTTATTGCAGTATCTCACCATTGAAAAGCTCTTTTTAATCTTATCTGGTATATCAAGACCATTTGATCTCATTAATATTAGATCTGAGCCGCAATCCGGGCATTTTGTCATAAATTTTCCCGGATCTGGCGGAAACTGTCTTGTTATCTGGATTATCTGCTCGTTTATATTAACGCTGTCTATGTACACTGATAATGCATATCTTTTGTATAGCTCAATATCCCTTGTAAGAAGGACGAGTTTCTTCTCAATGCACGTTTTTAATATATCATTGTCATAATGGCATTCCGGGTAATAAACAGTGTAACCAAGGAAGCGCATCCATTCACATGCCCTTTTTAACATGTGATCTGCCATGAATTCAATGTTCCCATCTTTTTGATACATCATTTTCAATGCCTATTAAATCAAGCACTCTTGCAACAACAAAATTTACCATGTCATCAACGGTTCTTGGCCTGTTATAGTAGCCTGGCATTGCAGGTGCTATTATTACATTATACCTTGATAACTTAAGCATGTTTTCTATCATTATTGTGCTTAAAGGCATTTCCCTTGGCACGATTATAAACCTCCTGCGCTCCTTCATGGCAACAAGAGCTGTCCTTGTTATTAATGTATCAGAGATTCCAGATGCTATCTTTGCCATTGTTGATGATGAGCATGGTATTATAACAAGGGCATCGTATCTAAAGCTTCCGGAACTTATATTTGCAGCTATGTCATCATCATTATATACATAATCGGCAAGGCCTTTTATATAATCGTATTTATAGTCTGTTTCAAGCTCCATAACCCTTTTTGCGCTTTCTGACATTACAAGATGCTTTTCCACGTCCTTTAGATTCTCAAGAAGCCTTACAGCAAGTATTGTTCCAGAGGCCCCGGTGATTCCAATAACCACACGCACTATATCACCTCAAGCCTTATTGGATTCCCCTTTCTGTCATAGGCAGAATAGTTTTCCATATTATATGGATAGCCAACAATGATGTGAACAGGACCGGTGTTTGAAAACATGTGCAGATCCTCGTCAGATGGCAATGTAACGCCTGATGGATGCGAGTGCACCGAGCCAACGTATGTAAAATCCAGTGGCAGGGCGTACATTGGAAATATCACGTGGACATTGCCCTGTATTGTTCCAGGTAAAAGCGCTATTTCATAGATTATATTATCATGCGCCCTTAAAAATGCGCCGAACTCCTTTGGATATGAATCCTTGGAAGCTTCCATTATCATCATCATAACCTTTTTTCTAATTAACCACATCCTTGATCAGCTTCTCCCTAAGCTTTTCATAAAAGTTTGTATACATGCTTATAAACCTTGCACCATTCTCACTTACCCTTATATTTACAACATCATTCTTGCTTAATTTTTTTTCTATCTGGCCATCTATTGTTAATAATGATCTCTCGCCAACTATTGCAATCTTTAGATCGGTTTTTTCTGAAAAGACTATTGATCTTGATCTAAAGCCAACAGGCGCTATGTATGAAACGACAATGCCGTTTAGATTCGGCATTAGTATTGGGCCGCCGGCACTAAATGAATATGATGTTGAGCCAATTGGTGTTGCAACAATAACTCCGTCGGCGCTTGTGGTCTCTATAAAGTAATTATTTTCATAAAGCCTGAATTTCCTTATCTTGGATACCTTATCTGTATGTATAACGGCATCATTTATTGCCTTACCAGAGTACACACCGTTAACATAAACATCAAGGCCCATGTATTCTATTATTGTATACTCATTTCTTATTAATTTTAGTATTGATGCCTCGATGTTACCTATCTCTATCTCGGAGAGAAAACCAAGGCCGCCAACATTAATGCCAAGTATATTTCCATGTGCAAACTGTGCGGTTCTTAGTATTGTCCCATCACCACCTATTACAATGATTATATCCGCATTTATTTCATTTATTTCAAGGCCCGGTTTTTTAATGGCCCTGGCAAGGCTCTTCTCATAGATTATGTCCCAATCACTGGGTAGTGCCGAAATGATTATCCTTGCTATATTTATGCATGATTTGCAGTTTATCTTTGTAACTATGGCAACCTTCATTGAACCACATTATTTAATCAATAAACATTATATTAATTTATAGGCTTACAATGAAAATAAATTTATATAGATATAAGATAGACCCATGGTTACAATGATCTCTGTTGTTGTTGGCATGCAGTTTGGTGATGAGGGAAAGGGTAAGATTACAGATTATTTATGCTCAAATTATGATGATGTTGTCAGATTTAACGGTGGAAACAATGCAGGACACACCGTTGTTATTGATGGCAAAAAGATTAAGTTCCATTTAATACCATCAGGTGCCATGCAGGCAGGTACGGTTGTGCTTGGCAACGGCATGGTAATAGACCCATTGAAACTTCTTGATGAGATAAAACAATTAAAACTTGCAAAGGATAATATAAAAATAGTTATAAGTGGCAGGGCCGGCGTCGTAACAGAACTCCACAGAATTCTTGATAAAAAAGAAGAAGAATTAAGATCGAATTCAAGCATTGGCACGACCTCACAGGGCATAGGGCCGGCATACGAGGATAAGTACGGCAGGCTATCAATAAAGATGTATGATTTAAATTCCATAAAAAAAATAAAGGATAAACTTAACCAGCTTATAGCAATGAAGGGCCTTCTAACAGGACCGGTTGATATAGATAGAGTATCAAATGAACTTTACAGTGCAGGTTCTGAGCTCTACGAATACATAGGAGATGCCTCAGAATTCCTTGAGGATGAATACAGGCTTGGAAAAAACATACTCTTTGAGGGGGCCCAGGGTGCAATGCTTGATATAGATTTTGGGACGTATCCATTTGTTACATCATCAAACACGGTTGCCGGATCTGTTTCAACAGGCTCTGGCTTCTCCTTTAGAAGGGTTGAGGACGTCATTGGTGTTTTCAAGGCATATACCACAAAGGTCGGCTCAGGGATATTTCCAACGGAAATAGGCAGCGACGATTTAAGGATCGCGGGCAATGAGTATGGAACAACCACAGGAAGGCCCAGGAGAACCGGATGGCTTGACCTGCCCGTGCTCAGATACGCCGCATATTTAAACGATGTAAACAGACTTGCAATAACAAAACTAGACATCCTTGGAAAATTAAATCAGATAAAGGTCGGGACATCATACATTATAGATGGAAAGGATTACGAGAGATTCCCTGATAAAATAGATCCTGAAAGTGAGATAACAGTAAACTATGAAACGTTTGAAACCTGGGGTGATATTTCATCAAGGATTTCAGGTTATCTTGGCTCCGGTTATGACGCCTTACCATATAATATGAGAAAATACATAGAATTTATTGAGGATTCTTTAAATTGCAGTATAGATATAATATCACTTGGAGAGGACAGAAAGAGTACAATAGTAAAATAAAACATCAAAATTTATATTGTATGTGGTATTATCCTAATAGGGCTGCTGATTTTTAGCTCCGGTGGTGTAGTCCGGCCAAGCATTCCGGCCTTTCGAGCCGATGACTCGGGTTCAAATCCCGACCGGAGCATAATACTATTTTATTCCTGATCTTTTAACATAGTTTTAAGGTACCGATTTTTTGATGGATAAATAATATATTATTTTTAAATAAAATTTATTTTATCATATTTTTCATAAAGAATTTTTTATTGTATTTAATGTTTATGACCAATGTATTTATATATTAAAATAATAAATACTGTAATGATTGAAAATAATAATACTATAAAATCTAATATACATGGAAGGAAGCCCAGACTCAGGAAGGATCTTACATTTAACCAGATGCTTATGATAGGCCTTGTTGGTTCATTCGGAAACGGTGCACTTTTTGACACGGTTGTAATGGTTGCCGGTGCAGGTCCGGAGGCAATACTTGCCTTTGTCCTTGGGGCAATAATATATGCATCAATAGGTGTAAGCTACATGGAACTTGCCAGGGTCTATCCTGAGGCCGGAGGCCCGACAAGGTATACAATATACACGCACGGCCGCTGGACAAACATAATAAACGCAATATCTGATATTATATGGTATATCTTCATTCCACCCATAGAGGTCATAGCAATAATAGCAGGTCTTAACTATTTCGATCCAATATTTTTAACTGCAACAGGTGCGCCGACATACTATGGTGTTGGCATTGGTCTGGCATTAATGCTTGCACTGATACCGTTCAATTATTATGGTGTAAAGCAGTTTGGCAGATCATCGCTTTACACGGGAATAGTGAAGTTATTCTTCTACCTGTCAATGTCCCTGGGATTGATCTTCTTCGTTTTTGCATATAAGAATCTATATGCATATCATGGATTCTTTCCATATGGTGCCACATCAATATTTGCAATAATGCCATACGCAATGTACGACTTTGGTGCAATACGCGTTATACCGGATCTTGCAGAGGAGACCAATATGAAGGAGAAGATCCCAAGGGCGATAGCCCTTGTAATGTTATTTGAAACTTTAATATACATAAGTGTTGCATTTGCGGTTCTCATGGGAACAAAATGGTCTGCACTGGGTATAATCCCAGGCCATTTTGATGATATTGTTACCGCATTCCATGGTGATAATCCGTTCTTTATAATGGGAAGGCAGTCAGGCTTCATTTATATATTCATAGCCGCTGTTATAACAGGTTTTTTGGCGCCTTTCGTCACAGGCTATATATATCTTGGAAGCGGTACCAGGGTGCTCTTCTCAATGGGAAGATCAGGATATATAAGTAAATCATTAAAAACAATAGATAAAAAGCATAACATACCCCTGGTCTCTTTAATAATATTTGCAGTTGTTGGAACGTTTCTTGTCTTTGTGACGGCGCCTGATCCGAGCATATACACATTTATAGATGATGCAACTGCAGCCGGCTACATAGGATTGATTGCAACGCCAATAGCGCTGATGGTTTCCAGGAGGCAGGGGATTACAAGGAAAAAGGATATGGTGCGCGGCATGGGCATCATTGCACCGCTGGCCACCGGTGCCAGTGGCCTAATTGTCTTCTGGACAGGATGGCCTTCAGAGCCATATGCGGTAATATTGATAGCCGCAGGTGCAATCATATTTGGCATATGGTCAAGGGTAAAAATAGGTGCAAAGAACGTTTTATGGTATATTTTGTTCATAGCCTTTGCAACCTTTATGGTTGCAACAAGCCATGACGGCCTTTCATCAAGTGTGTTCCCGCAGTTCTTTAGCTACATTGATGGAACAGTAATAACCTTCCTGGTCGGGGTCTTTATAATATATCCCCTTGGGGTCTACTCAGGATTTAAAAAACAGTTCGTTCATAGGGAGTTTACAGAGGAGATCTACAGCGAGGAAAAGGAAATGGAGTGGAAAAACAGCCAGTAAAAATAATTTTTTATCTTTTAAAAACCATTAAGGTTTAATCCTTTTTTTATTTACAGTAATAGATGAATGGAGAATTAAAGAAAAATGGAGGATCAAGGCTGTTAAATGGATTAAAGGCAGGTATCATTTCAGGATTTATCTTCTTTTTAATAGCATCAATAGTTGAGGGCATTTTATACACTGTTTTTATAGATGGAATAGTTGATTACTTTAATGTTCCTGTAAAGGATTATTCAATATTTTACACGCTTTTAATAGATCATGAAATAGAGGCAAATTTTATTATAGGCATTGTTATGGGACCTGTTTTTGCAATTTTAATGATCTACCTTTACAATGGCATAAAAAACCTTTTGAAAACAAATGCCAGGAACAGGGCACTGGCATTCGGAATTCTTCTATGGATAATATTCTATATAATATTACAGTATCAGGATATTCTTATAAACATAGTATTTGCTGTTGCATACATAGTGGTAACTTTTATTCTTGGATATATATTTGGTATTCTTCTCTACAGATATATAAGCAGGTATCCGCCTTATGTTAACGAGGTGAAAAATCTAAATAATTAAAAATGATAAAACCTAAATTTTAATGGTATGTACATGCTTTTTATCTCACCGTTCATGCCATATATTATCTCATGATTTCCAACAAAAATGATATTCCCTGGACCAAGTGGTATTCCTGTATTTATCTTTTTTATGAGATGGCCATTGTAATTTAATATAAACATCTCACCTGTGTAATTTACTGTAAATATCAGACCCCTGTAAATATTTGCATTTGAATCGTCCATGCCGGTATAGAATTTCCAGATTATTGATCCATTGAATGGATTTATTGCATATATATAATTTGATGCTGTGGGCTCATCAAGTATCATGTTTTTAAAGACTGTTTGTGGTGGATCCTCGATTGGAGGCATTGCGGGCTGGTTTCCGAAACCAAGGTTTGTTATCCAGTTTATGGCACCATTTGTAATATTAAATGATATTTCAAACATCTGAAATGTGCCGTTTATCATCGTTTCAGTGTATCCTGTAACAACGCTGTTTCCGAAAATCACAGGAGAATCATCGTCAAGACCGCCTGTTGCAGAAACTGGTTCCTCCCAGACGATGTTCCCATTTGTTGCATTTATAGCATAAAATATATATGGATTGGCACCGCCAAAGTAAATAATACCGTTCAATATGGCCGGAGATGACATGCTTACGTATGATGGTATACTTGTTGACCATACGGCCGATCCGGTGCTTGCATTCAATCCATAAACAATATCACCGCCGGTTGGCTCTATAATAAGTCCATTGTAATAAACCGGTGTCGGCATATCTTCGCCGGTTGTAAAGAACTTCCAGGCAATGTTTCCATTTGTTATATTAACAGCGGCTATGTAATTTATCCCGGTGCCTCTGATGCTGCTGCTCTGGAATTTATTGTTGCCAAGGCCCACAAAAGCAAGATTGCCATGGACAATTGGCTGGGTCATTACCTGGTTAGGGAAAAACGTGCACCACAGCTCGTGGCCATTGCTTGCATTTAATGCAAGCAAACCGCCGGTACAGTTTGACATGCTGGTAAGATCTATTAGTATTTCTCCATTGTAATATGTTGGATTAACAATAATTGCATCCCTAGCATTATAGGCAAAGTTCCCTATCTTACCTGTGTATAGATAAACATGCCCATCGTTGCCCTGAAACTGTGATGTTGCACCGTGTATAAAAATGTCAAAGTAATGGAATGGCCCTGAAACCTTTGATCCCTGATCCTTGCCAAGATCTTCATATTCAATATAGTAATATCCTGCCACTATGATAAGTACAGAGCACAAAATAACAAGGAATCTATTTATAATCTTTAACCTTGTTTGATCTGACATTACAATATTTAATAAAATCAAAATATAAACTTTTAGTATTAAAAAATTATTTCTTAAAGTTTTTCAGCTGGTTTATTGTGTTGTTTATCTCATCTATCTTCTTCTCGAGGTCATTTATTATCTCCTCAAGTATTTCATTGAAATCCTTTGATAGCTTGTAGCCGTGTATTGGCCTTCCCTTACCCTCCTTTTTCATGTTGCGCTTTGTGATCCAGCCCTTCCTCCTGAGCCACTGCATGGCTATTGAGACCTCGGGCTGTCTTAAACCGGTCTCACGTTCTATTTCAACAGAGGTTACCTCGCCCCTGTCCTTTATATATACCAGTGTATACGCGACACTTCTTGGTATATCTGATACTATAAGGTACTTTGCCAGTTTGTTTATCTCCTCTGAAAGAGCCATAATTATCCTTTTTACAATATTAAATTAATATATATATTTAACTGTTTAAAAAAAAGTTAATATATTATTAAAAAACCTTTTAAATCTCAATGTCTATAATCTATACATCTATGATTTCGATAGTGATTCAAGCTTGCTTATTATTGTGTATATTGCGGCACGGCCATGCGCTGGCACGTTTGGATCGTTTGATATATCATCAAGCACGGATATTGCTGTTGCGCATTTGAGATCTAGGCTTTCCTTTCCATTTAATAGCCTGTCCTTTGAGTCGGAGGCCGCCCTTCTGACGTTTCTTGGGACAGAGGTGTCATCTGCCAGGTCTTCCATTAATGCTATGACTTCCTGAAACAACTTTTCGTCCATTGTATCACCTCATGTAGATATCCTTTATTATGGATAATACCATCATTGTTTTAGACTTTTTAATACCATCGATATTGTTAAGGTCCTTTACTATAAACTTTTCTAATGAACTGAAATCTGGAAACCTAACCTTTATGATTAAATCATAATCGCCAGTAACAACAAATACCTCCTCAACGTTTGATATTGTTGCTATTTCCTTGCCTATGTCATCAACGGCGTTTATATCCGCCTCAAGACCAATTATTGCAGTAACAATCTTGTTCGAGTAATAATCCTTCAAATTCGATATCTCTGCCTCCATAATATACACCAGCGTACCAGTATGTTTTTTAAAGACATAAATATTTTTCATAGAATTTTATTTTTGACTTTTAAAAATGAAAAATTATTTATCTCTTATTTTTATAGTTTATACGTTGACGCAAATTACAATAGATAATGTTACAAAAAGATTCGGAAATATAACAGCTTTAAATAACATAAACCTTGAGATAGGCCCGGGTCAGATCTATGGCATACTGGGCCCAAATGGTTCTGGCAAGACAACACTTTTAAAGATTATTTCCGGAATACTGGATCAGGACTCCGGCTCGGTGAAAATAAACGATCTTGATACAAGGAGAGACAACATTGATGTTAAAAGGCTTATTGGATACATACCTGAAACACCGGCACTTTACGAATCATTAACACCAATGGAGTATTTCAGCTTTATAGCCTCTGTTTTTAACATAGACAGGGATTCCATAATAGAAAGGGTAAGGGCCTTTGCCAGTGCACTGGAAATAGAAAGCTACCTTGACAATTTCATAGGATCATTATCGTTTGGCACAAAACAGAAGGTTGCAATAATCAGTGCATTTATACATGATCCTGAGATAATAGTAATGGATGAGGGCATGAACGGCCTGGATCCAAGATCATCAAAGATTATAAAGGATCTTTTAAGGGATTTTGCATCCAGGGGAAAGACAGTAATATTTTCAACACACATACTGGAAATAGCAGAGGCTGTTTGTGATTACATATCAATATTATATAAAGGTAACATAGTTGCCTCAGGAACAATGACCGAGCTAAAGAAGATGGCCGGCATGGAAAATAATAATCTTGAGGAGATCTTTTTAAAGGTCACCGGGGATGAAAACATAGGTAATTTAATAAATTCATTAAGGGAGTCAATAGACAAATGAGGCTTAATTTATATCTAAGCAAATTGCTAGTTATTGAGCAGAGATACAGGGCCATAAAGGATTCACCAAGGTATCAGTCTCGATTAAGTGTTTCAAGGATAAAAAACACGATACTTTTATATTATATATCAAATTCATTATCCTTTCTATTCTTTTCAATTGTATTAAATGGAATATACTATGTTAAAAGCAATACCAATGATATATCAAGCTTTGGAATAATACTATTCATGTACATCTTTGTTATAGGCATATACAGCTCACTCACGTACATAAATGGAATATCAATTAATAATCTATTATCGCCTGTAAGATCTTTACCTATTAAGGTTAATACTGATGTGCCGTTTTTATCATGGTTTATATACACAGGTTCATCATATATATTTATTATCATACCATCATTATTATTCTATTATTTTCTTGTGCATAATTTAAATACAATAATACTTGGCTTAATCTACGCATTTGCAATGCTCTTATTTGGATTTATTATAACGGCAATTGCATTTATATACAGCAGCAGAAAGCCAAGGGCGCATACATCATTAAATAATTTTCTAAGGATATTATTGATCTTTGTCTTTCTTGGGTTCTTCTATTTAATTATATACGATCCAAACATACTAAGGGCGTATTCTATTTACATATCATCCCTGCCAGTCTATATAAAATACATAGCGTTTCCATTGAATATAGATTATGCAGTTTACTTTCACCCGGATATAATAGCGACGTTTTTTGAGTATTTATCATCATTTATAATATTATTAATTTTCTTTTTTATCTATAAAAAAATAAGATCGAGATTATTTTATTCGCTGGAGTACTCCGAGGAGGTAAAATCAACAGAGGTAACAAGGACAAAGATAAAAAGGGATTCAATATCAGTATCCTTCATAAAAAAGGATATAAAAATAACTGCCAGGAAATCGCAGAATCTAACATATATTTTAATGCCAATTATATTTGTACTGCCATTTTTATTTACAATAATATCAAGCAGGCAGCCGTTTTTATCTTTAATGTTCTCGATTTTATCGCTCTCGATTTTAATATCGTCATTTTATCCAATATTTACATTAATAATAGAGAATAATGGTATTCTAATAATAAATGCCCTACCAATAAACAGGAAGGATATAGCAAAATACAAGGCATACTTTTCAATGATATTTTACTCGATTATAATAACAGTGGTTTCAATAATAATAATGGCCTACAAGAATATATTTAATCTTTATTATGTATTTATAATACCAGATTTGATATTAATATTTTATACTGCAATGATGATAAATCTTAACAGGTTAATAAAAAAGATTCCAAAGGGAGCGTCAACAATAAATTATTATTCTTTTGGTGTCTTTCCGACAATAGTACTTTTCATTGTTTCAGGCATAATATTCGGACTTTTAATATCACCTGGAATTATAATATCTGAATTCCTTTACCATAGTATTAAGATGTCATTTATATTTGATATAATACCAGATCTAATAATATTTTTAATAATGATAAAAAAATAGAAAATGTTATTAATAATTTATAAATATGGCTTTATTGTGATAAAATGGTTGACGTTAAAAAGGTTCCAGCAGATTTATTGATAAACGATGTTGCCTCAAAACTGAAGTCGATGAATATAGAGCAGCCGGAATGGGTATCATACTTAAAGGACGGTATGGGCAAGCAGAAATCCTGGGATCAGGAGGACTGGTACTACACAAGGCTTGCATCAATGATGCGCAAGCTTTATTTATATGGAAATCTGGGCATAATGCATATGAGCGAGGAGTATGGCGGAAAGGTTGACCGCGGAACAAAGAGGTACCATCCGGCAGCAGGCAGCAGGTACATAGTAAGGCAGCTATTTAAGAAGCTCGAGGAGCTTGGACTTGTTAAAAAGGAGAAAACCGGCAGGGTTCTAAGCCCCCAGGGCAGGTCAATGCTTGATAAATCCGCGGCTGAGGTATTAAAAAAGCTCGTTGAAAAGAATAAAGAGCTTGAGAAATATCTTTAATTATTATTCCCGGTGATGTATATGGATCGTGATGATGAGCTTGATGAGATAAGGCGCAGGAAGATGGCCGAGTACCAGAACATGATGCAGGAAAGGGCCTATGAGGAGGAGCAGAAAAAGGCTGCTGCCGAGGAGGAGGCCAGAAGGCAGCAGATCCTGAGACAGATACTTTCACCGGAGGCCAGGGAGAGACTGAGCAGACTTAAGCTGGTAAGACCGGATCTTGTCGAGAACGTTGAGAACCAGCTTATACAGCTTGCAGGCATGGGAAGAATTAATAAGGTAATATCTGATAACGAATTAAAGAGCATACTGTTAAGATTAACAGAGAACAGGCATGAAACAAGAATAGAGAGGAGATAGATATGGCAAGGAATAAACCGCTAGGATTAAAAATTAGATTGATGAAGGCCGTAAAATCGAACAGGCGTGTGCCAGGCTGGGTCATGGTAAAGACAGACCGCAGGGTTACACAGAACTATAAGAGAAGGAACTGGAGAAGGTCAAATCTTAAGGCATGAGGTGTAAGAATGGCAGATGAGGAGAACACAACTGAAATTTTATTATCTGTATCGCTGAGAAAGGCACGCTTTTCTTCAAAGTCAAGAAGGGCAGATACGTCAATAGAGATGCTAAAGGATGCTGTTGCAAGGTACACGAAATCAGATAGAGACAGGATATGGGTCGATAACAAGGTAAACGAACTTATCTGGTCCCGCGGAAGGAGAAAGGTGCCAACCAGGGTAAATATAAAGGTTATAAAGCTTGAGGATGGCACTTCCGAAATAATATTACCATAAATTTTTATGATAAAGAAGGTATCAATTTTAAACAGCAATTTTATAGGTGTTTACGCCAGGACATGGAATGATGTAACGTTTCTTCCGGTTAATATATCAGACGAAGAAAAAAGAATCTTTGAGGAAACGTTAAAAACAGAGGTTTATAAAATATCAATAGGAAACTCATTTTTAATAGGCAGCATGCTTTCAATGAATTCTAATGGAATAGTTGTTGCCGATCATGGAATTGACAATTTAAAATCACTTAATATAAACGGGAGAAACATTTTATCAATAAATAATAAATTAAATGCAGCCGGAAACAACATAATAGCAAATGACCATGCCGCATTAATACACAAATCCTTTCCGGATTCGATAAGAAAAAAGATAGAGGATGTTCTTGGCGTTGAAACTGTAAAGGGAAGCATAGCAGGGATTAAAACCGTTGGCAGCGTTGCCGTTCTAAATGATAGGGGCATGCTTGTGACATCAGAGGCCGATGAGGATGAAATAAAATATTTATCAGATCTTTTTAAAATAAACGTCAAAACCGGAACTGCAAATTTCGGCAGCAATTATGTTGGTGCATCAATAATAGCAAATTCCAATGGGATCCTTGTTGGTGAGGCCACAACATCAATAGAGCTTGGAAGGATAGACGATACATTATCTTAGTTCTGATGCCTTTATTATTGAATAAAGTTCTATATTATTCTCTTTAAGCATTTCTGCTGCCCCCTCCTCACGGTCAACAACACATATGGCCCTTTTAACAATGCCACCGTTGTTTCTTATTATCTCAGCGGCCTTCATTATTGAACCGCCTGTTGTTGCAACGTCATCGATTATGTCGATCTCCTCGTTTAAATTTATGCTTCCTATGTACCTTTTTCTTGTTCCATGTTTTAAATCATCTTTTCTTATTATTACGAATGGCCTCTTTGTTTTTATTGACACTGAAACCAGTATTGGAACTGAACCAAGCTCCATGCCGGCTATCTTGCCTGATTTTACCATCCCTGATATCTCAAGTCCTATCTCATCAAGTATTTCAGGATCTGTATATGCTGATTTTATATCTATGTAATAACCTGATCTTTTACCTGAGGTTAGAACAAAATCACCAAATTTTATTGCACCAGAATTTATTAAATCCTCTTTAAGCATCCATGGTTAATTTTAAAATAATATTTATAATTTAATATTATAATTTAATAATGACAAAAATGACAAAATTTTATATATATTTATTGATTGTTCATTTTAATGAGTAGAAAGATAATTATAGCGGTTTTTTTAGCGCTTGTTATGATTCTATCGGCCTTTGCCCTGGCCATGGGATCATACAATGCAGTCAGTACAAATAAACCAGAGAATGTATATAATGTTCCGCCTCCTGATTATAAGGCTTTTAATCTGACAGGAAGCGCAAATCCATCAATGACTGTTTCCTTTGAGATCTATGTTCCATTGTACAATTATCAAAAGCTTGAGTCAATAGCAAATGCGGTTTCAACCCCGGGTAATCCAATGTATCATAAATTCCTTTCATACAATGATATAGAAAAGGAATTTATAAACATGGCACAGTACAATAAGGATCTAAATTATTTAAAGGATCATGGATTTAAAATATTATCAAGCTCGGCACCGATAATAGTTGCATCAGGTACAGTTTCAATGGTTGAATCCTATCTTGGCATGCATGTTAATATATATTCAAACAAAACAGAATCGTTCTACTATGGTTTTGGAACACCAAAGATTGGCAACACAATGTTATTCATTGATAACATATCAAGAATGGCATTTGAAAGGCCATCAACGCTTATAACACAGAAGCAGGCAGAATCCATGGAGAAGAAATTAAACCAGAATGAGACTTTTCCATTTGTTGCCTACTCACCAAAGTATCTCGAGCAGGTTTACAATGCAACGGGCATGTACTCAATGGGATACAATGGTTCCGGCCAGAGCATAGGAATACTTGACTTCTATGGTGATCCATTTATAAAGGAAGAGCTTGCATACTTTGATCATGAATTTAACATATCAGCACCGCCATCATTCAAGATTGTGCCAATAGGCCCTTATTATCCATATGAGGGCATAGAAACCGGCTGGGCCGGAGAGATAAGCCTTGATGTTGAATCGTCACATACCATGGCACCTGGTGCAAATATAACATTGTACATAGCAAATGGAAACTGCCCGTTATCTGCTGCAATATCATATATAAATTCACAGGACAGGGTTGACGATCTTTCGCAGAGCTTTTCAATACCTGATTCATGCCCTGCAATACAGACAAGTGCTCTTGCATACTACCAGTGCGAGGTTGTAACAAATATAATGTATGCAATGGGCTCGGCAGAGGGTATAACGTTCTCTGCATCATCAGGCGATGCCGGTGCAAGTGGCTACAGCATAGGAGCCCTTGGCTCTGTTGGGTATCCGTCAACATCTCCTTATGTTGCGGCAGTTGGTGGAACAAGCACATATTTGGATTTCCAGGGAGAGAAATTAATATCATTTAACCAGACTGCATGGTCAAACTACGGTTTTGTTCCACCAGAGATCAACTACGGTGGTTCCACTGGTGGTGTAAGCATACTGCAGCCAAGACCTTATTATCAGGACAATATCACAGGCCCCTCAGGATATCCATATGGAAAAATGATTCCTGATCTATCATTTGAGGCAACGGTGTTTCCAGGATTCCTTTATGTCATGCCTGGAAATGAGACGTGCATAACAGGCGGCACAAGCGAGGCAAGCCCGATACTGGCAGGCCTAATGACGCTTGTTGATGAATACAATCATGGAAAGATAGGCATGATTGATCCTTCATTGTATTATCTTGGAGAGCATGATTATAAAAACGTGTTCATACCGGTGGACTATGGATATAATATACCCTTTACCGCGCATTATGGATACAACCTTGTGACAGGCTGGGGCTCATTGAACATAGCCAACTTCGCCATGGCATATAAATCAATGAAATTAAACAATACACTGTCAATACAGATAAGCACTGAATACATGAATTCAACGAATCAGAATATGAGCATTAACGAAACTGGTCTTGGCGAGTACATGCCTGGCCAGAATGTGACAATAATTGCAAATATAACATATAATAAAACAGAGGTCACATCCGGAACATTTGAGGCATCTTTAACTACAATGAAAGGAATACTTAAAAATATAACAATGCATTACAATTCAACATTAAACAGATGGATTGGTTACATTATAATTC
The DNA here is from genome assembly GCF_900176435.1 of Picrophilus oshimae DSM 9789. NCBI lineage: Archaea > Methanobacteriati > Thermoplasmatota > Thermoplasmata > Thermoplasmatales > Picrophilaceae > Picrophilus > Picrophilus oshimae. The sequence continues at coordinate 1,217 of NZ_FWYE01000006.1, read as the reverse complement.
CGGAGGATGCGAATGGTCCCTCATTTATAGCCGTCCATGGCAATTACAACAAAATATCTGGCGAAAACGAGGTATCAATATTCTCAGGATATTACCTTGAAATGCTTGAGCCGTACAGCACATCATATTTTTCAACTTCCTATGGCCTTGAGGTAATAGGACATGCATCATATTTAAATGGAACAATAGTAAAGAACTATAACGTTTCAGCCGGTCTTTATGCCTATTCAATATTTAATAATACATACTACAAGGTTGCAGAGATAACAATGATGAATTACAATGGAACCTTAATAGGCGAGATACATGGAAACTACCCAGACACACCGTCGTTAATAATCGGAGATAATGCATTTGCATACACGCCATTTATGAACGGACCATATCTTCAGGATTCTATTATATTGGGGCCAAACGTGGTGGAGCCTGGTGCCGTTGGTGCTGGCCAGTACATATTTATAGAGCCGGCGGTAATAATGCCTGAAAACCAGCCATCATTAAACGATATGCTATGCTCCAATGTAACGTTTGAACTGTACAATCCTGACCATGTAATGGTAAGCAAGGCTGTTACAAGACCATATGAAATAGGATATCCGGCATCGTTGCCCGAGCTCTATGTACCAAAGAATTCAATGCCAGGACTTTACACAATATTAATAAATGCAAGCTATGATAGCTCGAGCTATGGATACATAAATGGCACATTCTACGGCCAGATCTATGTATCGAATTATATAACACCGAGAATAAGCATGGTAAACTATACATATGAAGGCCAGAAAATAAACATATACGCAAACATTTCATATCCCAATGGCACAGAGGTCAGGTACGGAATGTACTCATTAACATTTTATCCCGCTTTCCTTTCCAGCGAGTACTATGATTTAACCGAGATCACACAGATAAACATGAACTACAATGAAAGCATAAATATGTGGTCTGCAAGCGTTGAATTACCATCATATTACAACGATGGATCATTTGGAAAGAACTATCTTAACATACAGGAGATTGCAGAGCTGCCACCAGGACCTTATTATGCCTTTGTGTCAGGAGTTTCGGCCAATGGCTATCCAACCACAACGTCGCAGAGCTCTGAACACTTCTTTTACATAGAGCCTTACCAGTTCATTGGAAATAAAACATTAAAATCACTGCCTGTAAACAATGGTCTGGCATTGATGAACGATAATATAAACGTAAGCGGTTCT
>NZ_FWYE01000005.1 GCF_900176435.1 Picrophilus oshimae DSM 9789 | reverse complement strand
ATGGTATCAGCAAAGCTATCATCATTAAATGCAACAATATCAAAGGTCTCAGGCAATGTAATGTACATAAACACATCACTAGGCATGGTATCAGCTAAAATAACAGCAATAACAACAAGTGTTAATGACATATCAGCAAACACATCAAAACTATTGGGCGCAAATGTCAGCATACAGACAACATTGGGAACAATATCAGGTAAGATAACATCAGTTAGCGGAAACACGGCAACGATAAAGACGGATCTCGGTAATTTAACAACATCAGTTAACTCAATAAAGAGCTCTGCAAGCAAGATATCAACGGTATCATCAGCATTAAGCACAACAGAGATCTTTGAGATCGTAATACTGGTACTTGTAATAATAACACTGGCACTTGTGGCTGTCGTAATAGGCAGGACAAGGAAACAGTAAATAAATTAATTTTTTATTTTATTTAAAAGATCTTTAAACTCTTTTATTGTAAATACATGCATATCATTATACCTTGATTTTACATCATTGTTTGGCACAATCACATATGTTTTTTTATTACTGTTTTTTATCCTTCTTATAAGATCCCTTTTATCATGCTTGAATCCTGTCTCTATCTCTATGTTAAAAGTCTCAGTCATTATATCCGGCTTATCCTCTCCTGGCCTTGCCTCCGAGACACTGTATCCCTTATTTAAAAGCATTTTTATTACAATGTCCTGCATGTAACGATGAAGATCTGATATACCCTTCCTGTTTAAAAAGTAGATCTCGCCATCCATGTCAATTGATCTTATTATATTATCATTTTTTAATTCAATTATGTCAGAGGCCATGCTGTTCCTAATGTCATCTATGGTTCCAGGTTTTTCCTTCAGGCTTCTTATTATATTTATCTTGTTATCTGATTTATTATCATTTAAATTATTTATAATTAACCGGAAACCAGTAGAGTGTGAACTCCGGAACCGTTTTATATATCCATTCATACCTTGCATCTGTGAATACATGCCTTGGCATTGTATATGCGGCATATCTCAGCTTTTCATCTATTTTTTCCAGCGCTCTAAGATCATTTTCATTAACAGTGTTAAATATAAATTGCGTTGCAAACTGGTTTCTTATTGAGTCATCCAGATCGCTGTAATTCTGCGTGCTGGTCCAGAGCTTGCCAAAGGCCCTGATCTCCCTTGCTATCTCAATGTATATTGAATGGTACCTTCCAAAGGATTTTAGCATTCTATGTGCCTCGTCTATGCATATAATGCATTTTTTTCTATTATTTGAAAGATCGTTCCAGATCATTCTTAACAACAGCTCCGTGTAAAAGATCTGTGCGTTTAAATTCAGCGAGGAAAAATCAAAGACCATGCTTTCATCCTTCAATTCAAATCCTTTGTAATTCCCATTGTATAATGACTTTATGCTCTCCTTAATAAATAATAGTGCGGATCTCTGTATACTATCCCTGGATCTTTTTAATCTTGATTCAATTTCATTTGAGAAGGATATCCAGTCACCGCTCAGCTTTGCAATCTCCATTAAAAGCGATGGTATGTACTGCGCCGTTATTCCAAGGTTGTCCATGGAAAAGGTTATTAAAAAGGATGAAACAAAACTGTCCACATCATTGAATGGGTTTATTAAATTATTCTTTATGTTTATTATTTTATATCCCATTTTTAAATACTCATCATTACTTTTATATGAAAATATGTATTTTAAATCATCCGAACTGTACAGTAAATACCTCATTAGTTTGCTCTTGCCCTGTCCTGATGTACCGCATATCAATACATTTCCGTTTGTTTTGTTCTCTATGTAGTTTATAACATCAAGGCTTCTCGGTAAAAGTCTTTTTTTCTTCATGTTTTTCCATAATGAGTACTGTGATACCATGCCGGCACCGCTCCTTCTTATTAAAAGTATTAAAATCATCAATGAGAGTATTCCAAGGTTATAAAGGTACTCAAGAATGGCAAAGAGTATTATTGCCGAGGCTATTATAATTATATAATACTCATAGATGCTTATTGAAAACCTTGAGAAGTGGAACTGCCTTATGTAATTCCTCCTGTTCATTGATGTGTATCGAACAATATGATTACAATTTTATTAATTTCATGCTTTACATTATATAAAATATAAAATATTAATTTAATAAGCATCATTTCCATTACGTTCCATGCACAGGGCTATTGTAATAATAGCAGTACTATTATTAATGCCTGTCATGCATTACCATTATAATAATAATGAGTACCTTTGCGGTAATATAAACATAAATAATAATCAATCACTTAAAATAATAAATAAAAATGTATCAATATGCAAAAACATTACAATAGATGATTCAGGCTGTTTATTGATAAAAAACTCTACAATAAAATCAAATCACACGGTTAATTTTTATATAAACGGTACATTGAAGTTATTGAACTCAAAAATTGATTTAAACGGCGTTTTTCATGCATTCAATGCCTGTATAATCATGAAAAATTCCAGCATCAATGAAACATCATATCTTAATATAAATATGAACAACTCGCATTTAATATCATATGGAAGCAGCATAAAATATAAAAGATATGCAAAAGGCGTTGAGTTTTTATATAAAAACGCATCATTTAATGGCTCTTTTATAAATCCGGGCATCATAAATTTAAGCTCCAGTGGAAATCTTTTAATAAACAGAATATTATTTAAAATGAGAATACATGGCGATATAGATTCATACAATAATATAACAGTTTACAATAAATATTATAATAATATAAGCATACCCGTAAAAAGGGGCTATTACAATTATTCATTTTCATTGAAATTAAAAAATCCGTTTCCGGCCCGTGACCTTGGAAATATAAAATACTTTTATCTTTTCATTCCAAGGGGAACCGCCGATAATCTAACGATATATAATATTAATATATCAATGTACTCAAATGATTCATTCTATGTTTTTCCATGGTTATACAATGTTTATTTTAATGGTTCAAAGATTGAGCTATATAACACAAGCATAAATGATCTTTACCTATTAAATTCAAGGGCCTATTCAACGTATTATATATCACCGTTTTTAAATAACTCAAGCCTTTACCTTTACATTGTTCCAGATATAATGTTCTCAAACGGTACATCATATTTTAATTTAAAATATAATATTATCGAGAATAAAACACAGTCATATTATAATAAAATGTTCCATGGCTTAATATATCTTATAATAAATAAAACAAGGACATACCTTGGATATTATAAAATCAATGCAGGGAAAACAGAATTTCAAATGTTTATAAGGCCGGTGAATCCCTATAATAAATTTATCTACCATGTAAATATAAAATGTCCAGGGATAACGTTTAATCCAGGAACAGTGATATTATACCATAAATACAAAATAATGTTCACCGCATCAGGTTTTAATTACACTGTTAAAGTGAATTATTCAAATGAAACATTTATATTCCATGGCAACGGAACGATGAATTTCTCATTTTACGTAGATATATATAATAAAAATATAGATTTCAAAATAACATCACATTTTTCATTATATAATTATAATTTATCAAGATCATTTGCATACGTTTTTGATACCCTGCCGGATGCATCATTAAAAATAGATTATAAATACACATACATTGACAGCGAATTAAAAATGAATTATACAATAATAAATCATGGAATGCCATTCAGCTCCGTTCTTAGCATAAGATTAAACAACGTTGATGTTCTATCAAAAAGGATCATAGCAGGAGATGATTCATTTTCATTTTACTATAATTCATCGAATATAAATAACATTACAATATCATTTTACAACAGGAGCGTTTCATTTAGGCCTGTGCATTATTACATGTTTAGGATCATCTCGAACGTGCCCGAAACCGTATATTTAAATAAAAGTATATTACATGGAAGGATCGTAAAGATTCTATCAAGGAATAATGTAATATCATTCAATGTGTCATATAATAATTATTATAAAACCAGCAAATATTATTATATAATAAACATTTCAAGGGAAAAAGAGTTATTCATAACATGGCATGCTATTTATTATGATGTTTTTGTAAAAACAAACATAAAGGGTTTTCATCTTTATGTAAACAATAAGGAATACAACTCAACATCGGATTATTTCAACTTGCATTTAAAACAGGGCAACTACACAATAATTATAACAAAACCCGGGTATAAAAGATTATCATATAATATATACGTTAACGGTAACGAAACACTGTATTTGACAACGGGAAAAACATCATATTATTATCTTTATCCACTGATATTAATACCATTCATTGCAGTTTATATAAATCACAGAAGGCATGTAAGGTGCAAAAACTGCGGCTCAGTTTATTATGCAAAACTTGATAAATGCCCTGTATGTCTATCAAAAAATAAAAAATAATTATCCCCTTAATTTCTTTGTTACCTCGCTGGCAGTCTCCCTTGCCAGGTTCCTTGTTGCCTCTGGTGTCTCGCCGATCCTCCTCGTTGCCTCAAGCTGGCTTGCCAGATTCCTTGTCGATTCTATTAGATCCATCCTTCTGGTCTGCTCGGCAACCTCGTTTATCTTGTCCATCTTCCTTGTTGCCTCAACAAGGTTTCCTGCAGAAACGTCCTTTTCATAGGCATTTAAAAGCTCAAAGTACCTATACTCATTTATCAAATCGCCGTTCAAATTTGCAAGGTAATCCTCGTTTGATGATGCCCTTGTTATTTTAACGGTTTTTTCATCATTGAACTTCATGGAACCAAGCTCGTACCTTAATTTAACCTTTAATAGCTCGCCCTCAAAGTTCTTCCTCATCGGCGTCTTACCATAGATCTTTACGGCACCCTCCATGAAGCCTATCTTAACAGGTGGCCCTGAGTAATTTAATATCTTTATCTTTTCAGGTGCCTCGAAGTCAACCTGCACGTTCTTTGCCGATATATCCGATGAGACCGTGCTCTCCATGACCTTTGGCAGCTCCTCTGGATTTTCAAGGTGATAGAATATGCTGTTTCCCTTATCTGCAAGCAATTTTAATAGATCGTCCCTGTAGTTGTCGCCTATGCCTATGCAGTCTATTGTAAAGCCCTCAGGTACCTGTAAATTTTCATATGACTCGTTCATGGATACATCCGTTGGCATGCCGTCTGTTAATAATATTATTCTTCCAGGCATGTTGTACTTATCCGCAAGCTTCGTTGCCGTTAAAAGTGCAGTGTACATTGCAGTGTTTCCTGCAACCTTCAGGGAGGGTATGGCCTCCAGCGCAAAGGTTGGCTCCTTGCCCTCGACTATTACCTTTGCGGTATCGCCGAATGCTATCAATGAAACGATGTTATCCCTTGGTATCTTCTCTATAAGGTTCATGGCGCCCTCCTTTGCAAGGTCAAGCTTGCCCTTCCTCATTGAGTTGCTAACGTCTATTGCTATTATGTAATGAAAGCCTGAGGCCTTAACGGTCTTCTCAGGGTATAAAACAACCTTGAACACTGTCATGACATCCTTTGTCGTTGATTTACCATGGCTGTATTCCAACCTCATTGATATGCTCATCTTTCACCTCATATATAATCCTTAAAAAATTCACCATTCTCCATTCGCAAAACGCCGGCCCTGAGCCTGTGGTACCTGCTGGAGAATACAGTTCTCACCTTGCCGTTCATGTCGTCCCTGAAGCCATCGGCCGTTTCATGCCCTCTTATTATGCCCTTTAGATTGTTTTTATTAAGAAAATCATCAACAATATCCTCGCCGAAGTAGAATATGTTATCGCCCCTGGGGCTTGGTATGAATCCATTGATCATCTCCCTGGGATCGTTCCACATTAATTCAAAGGCTGTTTGATTGTCAGGAACAACATCGTATAATGGCAACTCCTTTATCTCATCGATATAGTTTAAACCACTGGCAAGGCCGCCATGCACACAAAAATAATCATTTACAACCGTTGCATACGGCATAACCGAGAAAAGATCGGCGGCGTAATAATAGGTTTCCCTGTCATATTTTTCTGTTATTTCATTGTAAAATCCATAGTTCTCATTTGTTATTGGGCTCTCATGGTTTCCTCTAAGAACTATTATTTTATCAGGATCGTTTATCATCATTGATAGTATTGTTATTAGATTCTCTATGCCAGTGTTTCCACGATCAACGTAGTCTCCAAGAAAAACGATCTTGTCAAAGTCACTGTAATTCCTGAAAACAGTCTCCGTGACATCAACCGCGCAGTGTGTGTCTCCAACGAATAACACCCTGTCTGCATTAACAGGCTCAAGGAATGGTCCGTTCTCCATGGATTTTATTATATCACGGGCCTCGAGTATTACCGAAATCACATCATCTTTTGTAAGCATTCCTATCATGTTTAATCAAACACCAGCTTAAACATTGTCGAGTATCCAAACCTTATTAATGCGTTGTTCTTTAACGGCGTTTTTCCGGTAAGTTTTACAAATTTGCCGTCATAAAGGAAGGTTCCGTTTGTGCTGTTTAAATCCTCGATCTCTATTACATTGTTGTTCATTCTTATAACAGCATGCTTCTTTGAAACATCTGCATCCGGAACAACTATGACATTCTCTGGGCTCCTGCCTATTGTTATCTCAGGAAAAACGTCGAATTCCAATGGTATCTTGCTCTTAACGAACCTTGCATCAGGTGAGTTAACTATTATAAACGATGGCTTTCCTGTTACCTGGTCACCGGTCATTTTGACCTCGACGTGCTCCATCTCAGGCTCATCAGGCTCCTTCTCTATCTCCGGCTCATTTTCCCTGTTTGCATTTTCCTGTGCCTGTGGCTCTGCGTTATCATTGCCTTCAAGTTTCTCAGGCTCGGTCTCGGGTGCATCTGCGTTGTTCAGCATGTCCTCATCCATTGGCATTTCCTCAGGTGCATCAGCCTCGGTCTTCTCGTCTACGGGCTGGTTAAGTATCTGATCGTTATTATTTTCCTTAACAACCTTTGTGCTTCCACAGACAACACAGAATTCGTCCTCGTCCTCATTTTCAGTACCGCATATGTTGCATTTCCATGTCATAAACAATATAACATTATTATATATTAAAATCTTTCCATAATGTCTGACATTATAAATTATTTTTACATTTATTCTTGATCCTAAAAATAATGAGTCCATGGTTGTTATTTTAATATATAATTAATTATAAAATATTTCATGTCATACATCGAAATATGTATATAAAAAAATATAATACATAACCATGGCAAAAATATTCGTCATATCAACATCAGGCAAGGATGATATAAATAAAACGAACATGGCAATAAACTTTGCACTTGGTGCAAGGAACAACGCAAAGGCCGATGTTGCCTTTATGTTCCTGGGACGCGGTGTCGAATCATTACTAAAGAATTCGGGAAACTCTGATGCCATGGATGCGCAGATAAAGAAGATGATATCATCAGGAATAGATGTTAGCTATTGCTCTGTATCATTGAAAGGCCTTGGATTAACAAAGGAACTAATCTTTGATTTAAGGGATGTCATGGGCGGTGTTGAGACCGTAAAGAGAATAGAAGAAGGATACAATGTTATAACATTCTAAATTAAAAGTTTATAATAATTAAATAAATCCATTTTTATGTGGGATAAGATATGCGCTATTGTATTGATTGATGGAAACATATTAATAAAAAAGCCATTTCCGTCACCGCAGGATGAGCTGCCATTTAAAAGATCAATAGGTGAGATAAAGGGCCAGATAGCAGATTATAGATTAAGCATTGAAAATTCAAATCTTGGAATACATGCTGTCGAGTTCATTGATAGATACGAGGTGCATGTCGATCTCTTTGATCCATATAAAAATCCATTAAAACATATAATATTTGAAAGCCCAGGATCAATTCTCGATGCACTGTTTATAATAAAAAATATTGGTAAACTATTTTAGAATGGCCGGGCCAAGCGGTATTGTTCCTGGCTTTAATGAGTTATTTACTATTCCAAAGCTTGTGTAAACGGCAAAGAAGGCCGTCAGGAATCCAAAGATGCCGCCAAGTCTTGTTAATTCGATTATTGAATAGTATGATCCAAAGCCCAGGACAATAAAGGCAAGCCACAGGAACAGAAAGGTTAAAAACAGTGCAAGGTTTAGCCTGAAGGTTCCAGACCACATGTAAAGCGTGAAAAGACCCCAGAGTATTAATGCTATTCCAAGGGCCTTTCCAGGTATGCTTATTATCTTTAAATCATTAAATATTACTAAAAATGCATAGAAGAACCAGAAAGAGCCATAGCTTGTAAACGCCGTGAAGCCAAAGGTATTTCCACGGCGCATCTCAAAGGCCCCTGTTAAAAGCTGTGCAAAGCCACCGTATGCAAAGGCCAGTGGCATGACAACGTTCACGGCGCTTCCTGATAGTATTCCTGCGTTGACAAAGCTTAATAAAAACGTTGTTAATCCAAAGCCTGCAAGGCCAAGCGGTGCCGGGTCAGCCTTTAATGCATTGTTTATGTCCATTTAATCACCTGTGTACCTTTTTAATTCCTCAACGGCCCTTTTTATCTCGTCTACAGATGCCTCGTTTTCAAGCGTTGTGATATCTCCTGGGAGCTGGTCCAGATAAACAGCCTTTATAACACGCCTCATGATCTTTCCTGATCTTGTCTTTGGCAGTGAATCGACTATATGTATCTCCTCAGGAACCATGATTGGTCCAAGCTCTTCCCTGATCTTCCTTTTAAAATAATCTATCAGGTCAGGACTCTTTTCATAGCCCTCCTTTAATGTTACAAATGCTATTATTGTATCGCCCTTTATTGTATCAGGTTTTCCGAACACAGCTGCCTCGGCTATCTCCTTCATCGATACAAGTGCATCCTCTATTTCTATTGTTCCTATTCTATGCCCTGAGACCTTTAATACCTCGTCAGCACGGCCAAGCAGCCATATGTAGCCATCATCGTCCTTTACCGCGTAGTCGCCCATTAAGTACATATCCTTAAACTTTGAAAAATAGGTTTCTATGTACCTTTTATCGTCGTTGTTCACTGTTAGCATTAAACCGGGCCATGGCCTTCTTAAAACAATGTATCCCTTCTCGTTTCTCTTTACCTCTCTTCCATTGTCATCGAGTATCACAGGATCTATTCCAGGCAGCGGAAATGTTGCAGAGCCCGGTTTTAAATCAGGAAGTCCAAGTCCAAGCGCAGGTGCTATTGTGAATCCACCGGTCTCGGTCTGCCAGTAGGTATCTATTATTGGACACCTTGATTTTCCTATTACCTCATAGAACCAGTGCCATGCAGCCGGGTTTATTGGCTCACCAACCGTTCCAAGCGTTTTTAATGAGCTCAGATCATGTGAATTTGGATACTTATCTCCGTACTTCATTAACAATCTTATGGCCGTTGGGGATGTGTATAATATGTTAACACCGTACCTTTCTATTATATCCCAGACACGATCCGGCTTTGGATAATCTATTGCGCCCTCGTACATTATTGATGTTACTCCAAGGAGCAGCGGCGCAAAGACAATATAGCTGTGCCCGGTTATCCAGCCAATATCCGCGGCGCACCAGTATCTATCCTCGTCCTTTGGATCAAAGGCCCATTTCATTGTGTTTGATATCCATACAGGGTAACCGCCGTTGCCATGGACTATGCCCTTTGGCTTTCCTGTTGTTCCCGATGTGTATAATATAAACAACGGATCGTTTGAATCCATCTTTTCAGGTTCAACGTAGCCGTCCTCTATAATATCATTGTAATAGAAATCGCGCTCTGATTCCATGTTTATCTCATTGTTTGTATTTTTCACAACTATTACGCTCTCAACGTTCTCGGTTAACTCAAGTGCCCTGTCAACTATGCTTTTTAACTCAACGATCTTTCCACGGCGCCATGCACCATCAGCTGTTATAACCATCTTTGATCTTGAATCCTTTATTCTCTCTGCAAGTGCCTCAGCGCCAAAGCCAGAGAAAACAACGTTGAACACAACACCTATTCTGGCACATGCAAGCATTGCAACCGGAGCCTCAAGTATCATTGGCATGTATATTGTAACGTGATCGCCCCTTCTAAGGCCCATGTTTAAAAGTCCCCTTGCAAGGGCATTGACCCTTCTGTATAAACCGTAGTATGTTACTATCTTTTCATTTCCTGATTCTGAGACCCATATGTATGCAACCTTGTTTCTTTTATCGGTCTTTATATGCCTGTCAAGGCAGTTGTATGAAACGTTTGTTTTTCCATTGACAAACCATCTAAAAAAGGGCTTTTTTGAATCATCCAGAACCCTGTCGTAGTCCCTGAACCATTCTATTATTTTTGATTTTTCATTCCAGAACTCCTCTGTGTTCTCAATGGATCTCCTGTACTCATCAAGATACCTGCTAAAAGAGGTATTGTATCTCTCATCTGTTGGTAATGTCTCACTCATTATAGTATTTAACATTAAACTATATATTAAATTTACGTAATAAACATTAAAAATTGTCGAAAAAATCAGGAAAGTTTTTTAACAAGCTCAGGGACAATCCTGTATAAATCGCCAACGATGCCGTAATCACACTCATCGAATATCGGCGCATTTTCATCCTTGTTTATTGCAATTACAATCTTTGAATCACGCATGCCGGCTATGTGCTGTATCTGACCTGAGATTCCTATTGCTATGTAAACGTCAGGTCTTACCTTCTTTCCTGAGATGCCGACCTGCCTGTCCTCCGGGAGCCATTTTAGATCAAGACATAATGGCCTTGATCCTGCAATCTCCGCATTCAATACCCTTGCAAGCGGTTCTACAATATTTATATCCTCCTTTTTTGACAGGCCGCGGCCCACTGAAACAATAATCCTTGCATTCTCTATGTTCGACGAGGATCCCCTGTTCTCGGTTCTGTCAATTATATTAACATTTCCATCGTTTTTTAGATCCTGTTCCCTGCTTTTATTATCAAGTCTCTTTTTATCAGAGATGCCCTTTTGAACGGTGAATATACGTGCATCTGATTCCTCCTCAAGTATTGTTTTACCACCGTAGAAGTACCTCCTGGTTTTAACAGTATCATTGAACTCTATTGATATTATTTCAGGTATTGCGATTTTATTCATTGCTGCAGAAAGATATCCGGCAACGCTCCTTCCAAGAACTGTGGATGATGCAAAGATATAATCATAATCCTTGGAAATCTCAAGGGCCCTCTTTGAAATTTCATTCTCTAATGGATCATCAAAGAAGTAAACATTACCCGCACCGTAGTAAAGCACCTCATCATTTTTTATTGAGATTAAATCAAGATCCATTTTATCCCTTAGATATGTAAGCAGCTCACATGATATTTCAACATCGTCTGATATAATCAATGATTTCATCTTGAGACCCCCTTTAAAACCTTTGCTATTTCATCTATGCCATTATCATCCTTGTATATTATCTTTTTGCGCTCGCTCTTTGGTGCCAGGTTTGATAAGATTTTTATATCATTGTATTCTGGTTTTGACTCCTCAATATTAATTTTTTTCTTTGATGCGGCCATGATCTGCATTATCGTTGGCAGCCTTGGCGTGTTAATCTCCTGTGCAACGGATATTATTACAGGCATGTTCGTCTCCTCAAGATAGTTAACACCCTGGGCGGATGTTACCTTTACCTTATTATTATCAATCTCTATTGAAATTGCATTGCTTATAATATTTATATTTAATAATCCACTTAATATGCCCGGAAGAAGTCCCGTGTATGAATCAGCGGACTGGTTTCCAAGTATTATAACATCATAATTCATGGATTTTATCTTTGATGCAAGAACCTTCCCGGTTGCCAGTGGATCACTGTGATCATAGCCTGTTATTATATACGATTCATCAACGCCCATTGCAAGAGCTTCTTTTACAACCTGGCCTGCCTTTTCATTGCCTAACGTTATTGATACCACATGGCCGCCGTATTTTTCCTTGAGCTGAACCGCTGCCTCTATTGCATTCTTGCTTAATATCTCTGTTTTATATGGTATATTCTCAGTGATGGGTCTGCCACTGCTATCTATTTTTATCTGGTCAAGATCTATCATCTGTTTCACAAGAACGATGATTTCCATAACTCTTTATGTTTACAATAATTATTAATCTTTTTAAATCTACATTAAAATTGCCACTCCGGCAACAACAGATATCAATGTTGCCGTTAAATTAACCTGGCCCTTGGACATCCTTCCACGGTTCTCAAGAAGCGATCCAAGTATTGAATCCACCTGGCAGCCAAGGAAGCCAAGCAGTGTTATAACCAGAACGGGATATACAAAGAAGGCACGATACATTAATAAGCTGTATGTTAATCCAATTATAAACGAGCCAAAAAGCGCGGAGGACTCGCCAAGCAGGGAAATGCCACCGTTTGTTCCGGGCCTTACCCTTTTAAAATTTGTTATTAAAAAAACGTTTTTGTCAAAAACGCCCAGCTCTGATGCAAACGTGTCAGAATTCACTGTTGCAAATGATATTGCAAACAGCTCAAAGTAATTGAAGCTGCCAAGTTTTGACACATTGAAAAGCGCTATTATTAAACCTATCATGGCGGCGTACATCACATTCGATGTTTTTCTCTCTCCGTTCTTACCTTCCTGGAGGCCGTTCCTTGTTTTTTCCTTTATTTTAAACCTTGTTGCAATGTACGATGTCATTGCAAAAACGATCATTAGTATAAGCCAGTACAATGAGCCTGCTATTGCAATCACATAGCCTACAAAGAGCGCAGAGATACTTCCCTTTAAATCAAAAACGTTGAATATCCGCGAAACTATAAAAAGTGCTATTAATATTATGCTTGCATATAAAATATTAAATTCGTTTATCACCATCCCCTCTCCTGGAGCCTCTCAATATTATCTATCTCAAGGCCCTCCATGCCCTGAAGCCCTGATGAAACATCTGCTATTGTCTTGTAATCCTCGTAGTTCTCTGCTGCCTCAACTATCGCAGACGCCATTCTTGCAGGATCCTTTGATTTAAAGATTCCAGAGCCAACGAAAACGCCGTCAAGGCCCATCTTCATCATTAGCGCAGCATCGCTTGGCGTTGCAACACCACCGGCCGCAAAGTTCACGACAGGTAATCTCTTGTATTTCTTTATCTCCTTCAATGTTTTTAATATTCCATTTATTATTTTATCTGAATCCATGCCATAGTATAAATCATCCATGTCCGGGAAGTTATCGTAACCAAAGAGCTCTTTTGATGTTTCCTTTCTTAATATAAAATAGGATGATGCTATGTTTTCCGCAACCTTTTTCATGTCTGATTCATTTAATCTTAACAAAACGTTTATTCCGTCGTTTACCTTTCTTATATGCCTCATGGCCTCTATTATGTTTCCTGTGCCGGCCTCGCCCTTCGTCCTTATCATGGCCGCCCCCTCAAAGATCCTGCGGACCGCCTCTGGAAAAGTCCTGGCACCGCAGACAACAGGCACTTTATAAATTTTTTTATTTATATGGAAGAATGGATCCGCCGGTGTCAAAACCTCTGATTCATCAAGCATGTCAACGCCAAGTGATTCAAGAACATATGCCTCGCTGATATGGCCTATTCTAACCTTTGCCATAACAGGTATCGATACTGCATCGATTATCTCCTTTATTTTTAATGGATCTGCCATCCTGGCAACGCCGCCATTTGCCCTTATGTCTGCCGGCACCCTCTCAAGGGCCATTACCGCAACTGCACCGGCCTTTTCCGCTATCCTTGCCTGCTCGGCAGTTGTGACATCCATTATAACGCCGCCCTTTGTCATCTTTGCAAAACCGCGCTTTATGAGCTCGTCACCATGCCTAAGTGAGCTTAAATCCATCATATTTTCAAACATTCATTTAAAAGATATAAATCTTGTTAAAATTTTTTGCTACATTATATTAATTTATTTTTTAAATTCCAAGATGCAATATATTAATAAAAATATAATTATAGATATACTATTTTATAAATATTTTTTATTTAATATTTATCCTAACATATAAGGATATTAATTAAAATACATAAATTTAATTTTCATATGCTTAAAGGATGAGAGAATGATAGGTGTAACAGCATATGAATGGATTGGTCTGTTCATAGGTATAATAATAGGCGGCCTTGCCGAAGCCTGGGGCATATCAAACCCCGAGGTGCTTATAAGGCTGGGCCGCTGGAAGGACAGGCTCTTTGTGGGCTGCATAGCCATTGCAATAGGTGCGGGTGCAATAGCACTCTATGGTTTATCATTTGCAGGCGTTGCATTCCACTGGGGCATAAAGCCTGATTATATAGTTGGTGTTGCCCTTGGCGGCGCAATCTTTGGTACAGGCATAGCCATTTCAGGATACGTTCCAGGAACAATATGGATGGCACTTGGAGAGGGCAGGCGTGACGCATTATACGCGGTTCTTGGCGGCCTTCTTGGGGCGGCATCATGGACCTTGATATACCAAACATCATTCGGACAGTGGCTTGTTTCATATCTTAACTTTGGTGAGATCTACTTCGGCGGAACAGTTGATACAAACCTTGGAGTTGGCTTCGGAATAGCAATAGTCTGGGCCATAATAATGTTTACAATAGCATATACACTTCCAAGGTACAAGAATGGAAAGAGCTGTGCATACACATCGTTGCATAAAAACTATAGAATGTCCACTGAGGAGGAAAAAGAATACGCCGAGACTGCAGCAATGCTCCTGGAAGGATCATCAATGCCTCTTGGGAAAAACAACCTGCCTGAAAAGGTTAATTACCACTGGACTGTATCATCAAAGCTCTTCGGCGTTGTCATGATGTCCGTTGGCATAATAATAGGATTAACAGTCGTTCTTGAGATGTTCTTGCACCAGATCTTTGGTGAATCAACGACATATTCATGGATTGTTGCAAAGATCTGGCTTCCCGCAGGTTACTGGAAATACAGCACGCTTGTTGTTCATACAATAGGCTGGGAGCCATTCAGTGATATAGGAACACTGTTTGGCGCTTTTCTGGCATCGATATTCTTTACAAGGAGGTTTCAGTCATTTAACAATGTTATACCGCCATCATGGAGGAAAAGATTTGGAAACAGCCAGATTAAAAGGGCTGCAGGTGCATTCTCCGGTGCATTCTTAATGCTGCTTGGCGCAAGGATGGCCGATGGCTGTGCCTCAGGGCATATACTGAGCGGCGATCTTCAGATGGCCGTGAGCAGCCTCGAGTTCTTCGTCGTTGTCATGGTCTTTCTTTTAATGGTATCGCATATAATATACAGGAGGGTTGATTAAAATGGATGTAATAGAATCAGAGGAAAAATCAAGAGAGAAAAATGAGCCTGAAAGAAGATCAGAGTCCGGAATAAAGGCATTTATAATATTCATGACCGGTATTATTATAATAACCGCGGCGCTTACATCGGGAACATACAATGGCTATGATCCAGATGGATACTCTGTTGCAATAACAGGCTTCTTTGTCATAGTTACTATCGTTATGACCGCAGTCTGGTACCGCTCGAAATACAATAATTATTCATATGAAAAAGATAATCAATAATTTTTTATTTAAATTAACATTTTTATTTAATGAATTTAAAAACCGGTGTCAGGGTGGCCATTCAGATCAGGCGCGATGACTGCGAGGTCACAAATTATATTTACAATCAATGTCCTGGTGCATCCATTGAGCGGGTTAAAATAGACGGAATTCAAACAATACATAGAATTATAATAAATTCTGATAAGACAAGGGAAACTGCAATTAAATTAAAAGCTGTATCAGATGTTTTTATATCAGGCAGGCGTGTTATATGGGCAAAATCAGGTTGCTGCAGCTCATGCTCTGTAATAGGCAAGTTTGACGATGTAATAACAGGAACAAAATCATTATCATCAGAAAATATCATATATAATATAATTCTTCCAGATATTGCTGAACTAAAAAGGCTGGAAAATGAATTAAGATCAAAAAACATTGATTATTCTATAATAGACATGTCAGAAAATGAAAATGACAATTTAACAGACCGTGAAAAGGAGATCATAATTGAAATATATAAGCGTGGATATTTTAACAATGATAGGAATCAGTCGCTTACAGAAATAGCAAGGGATCTTAATATATCAACAGCATCGCTTTCAGAGATATTAAGAAAGAGCCTTAAAAAGATTATTAATTATTACATAGAAAACAAGATATAGTTAAAAAATGCAAATATTTTTTTAATTATCTTTATTATTCATGCATGCACATAGATTTTATTGGTACATGGAGCGCCAGGCTAAAAAGGGGAAAGAGAAACTCATCGATATTGATAAACAAAAACATCCTTGTGGACTGCGGTCCGCATACAGTAGAGGCCCTTCTTGAAATGGATGTAAATCCATGCGATATAAACCCTGTATTAATAACACACATGCATCTTGACCATTTTTCAGGCCTGATTGAATTAATATGGCACAGATCAATGTCAAATTGCGATCCATTATTAATTATCGGTCCTGAGAATATTGAGGACTCGATAAAAAAGCTTTTAAAATTATATTACAGTCCGGAGAATTTCTACAATTTTAAGGTTTTGGATAAATTTGATGGCATAGAAAGGTTCAATGGAAAACATCCGGCACCTGATTATGGATATAGAATTGAAATGGATAAAACATTGTTCTTCTCAGGAGATACATCATTGTCAGATGAGATTATAAACGGCGCATACAAATCAGATGTTTTAATGCATGAGGCAACCTATCCATCAGGCATGGAAAATGAGGCTGCATTGCATGGCCATTCAACAGTCTCACAGGCCATTGAGGCCCTTAAAAGGAGCGGCTCGGCCATGCTTGTTCCAATGCATCTATCGGATTTATCATTAAACGAGATAAAATCAAGGAATATTTACATACCAGAAGAGTATAACTCACTTGAAATATGATACTTCAGCTGTGCCACGGAAAGGTGATACCGGAATACTCAAGCGCATACTCAAAGAGGTGCTACTCGCTGTTCAGCAATAGTAAGATAATGTCCATAGGAGGTTTATCATACCTTGATAAAAGCAATGACAGGGCGGCACAGTACCATGATTATTTATTAATGGCCATGTCATATTTAAGGGGAAACAGATCATTTGAAATATTATTATCGCAGGGCAGGTATCTAAGGAAAAAGTATTTCAACGATGCATTAAATGAAATAGAAAAAAATAAAATCATAGTCTTCGAGGGCCCATGGCAGTACCGTCTTTTTAAGGATTATCTAAACAACAAGGTAATCATCTACGATGCACATAACGTTGAATACCTTTTAAGGCAGAACAATATTTATCAAAACTATGTAAAAGGCATAGAGCATGAAATACTGAAAAAGTCAGATATTGTTATATCATTATCAAGAAGGGACATTGACAATTTTGTTAACATTTACAGCGTTGATAAAAAGAAGATTTACTATGTTCCATTGACATTGTCAGGGGAATTTAAATATAATGGAATAAACAGCAATTATATCGTCTTTATAGGCTCAATGTACGAGCCAAACATAAGGGCACTTGAGTTTATAAACGATATTGCAGGTGATATTAACATGGATTTTTACATAATAGGCAGCGTGTCATCGCATAAATTAAAAAACAAAAGGCGTAATTTAAAGCTTCTCGGCATGCTTCCAGAGGAGGAAAAGGATAAAATACTGTGCAATGCATTATTTGCAATAAATCCCGTACCATCCGGCTCAGGAAGAAATTTAAAGATTCTTGATTATCTATCCCATGGCCTTCCGGTAATAACAACCGAGACCGGATTAAATGGTTATGAGCAGTATAATATAAAAGAAGCGGTCATTGTTTCCGATCTAAAAGATTTTAAGGAGAATATAATAAAATTGATGAATGATAAAAGCCTTATAAAATCAATGTCATCTTTATCACACAAAGTTTTCATTAATATAATGAATGCCGAGGGCTCTCTTACAGGCGATGACATAATAAAAGATATTTTAAAGTTTTATTAAGATACATTTATATCTTTAAAAGGTATTAAAGCCCGTGGAAAAGAACAGGACTCTGGCAGGTCTGTCAAAATATATAAGGCATTCGCCTGAATGGTATTACTTTATAGTACCTGCCTTCATATTATTATTGATAGATTATTTAATACTTGGAAATGCATACTTTGTTGCCATTGTCTTGCTGCCGTCATATATATTATTAAACTTTCTTGATTATATCTTTATAAAAATATCAAGAAGCCAGTTCCCGGTATACAGATTAATATACTTTGACTTTGCATCATTTTTTATATCGAATTTATTCTTCTACGCTGCATATCTTTTAAACTTTGTTATAGGCATTAATATATTATACATGACAATGCTTGCAATCTCATTTGCTGCATTCTTTAGATTTTTAATACTTTATATATACTTCCCGAATAGATCATTAAGCCTTGTCATATCATCAATGAGCTACACGTTTTCATTTATAATAATATCATTGATATTTTATTATAAATACCTAAAGGTTGTTTACTTCATACCATTTATAATATCATCATTAATATACGTTGCATTTGCCATCTTCTTTATAAGGTTCAGCACAAGCAACTTTTATAAGAGATACAAATCAAAGCCTGCAGAGCTTATAAACTTCTTTATAAGCAGATCACAGATAGGCGCAGTAGCTGACAACTTTTTCAGCAAGGTTTATAACAAAATCCGCGAGATACCGGTAAAAACCGTCGATATAAGGTCAAACGGCAAAACAAAGGTTTTAATGGTGTTTCCATACGTTCATCCAGGGCCATACGGCAATCTGTGCTCAAGCAATCTGCCTTACAAGCTGAGTGCTGAGCTTGGCCTTGAAAATATAATGGTGTTTCACACCGCAACAACGAATAGCAACAATTGCTGCGGAAAGGAAGATATAAAAAACATTGCCGGTGCAGTAAAATCATCATTGAAGAAGATTAATTATTCATCAAGGATATCAAAGATTGAAAAGTTAAGAATCAATGGATATTCAATGTCCATGTTTAGATTTGGAAACTATGGTTTATCTGCAATTATACCGGACGAGAAAAAATTCGATGATATATCATTAAAGGAGGGTTTAAAACTAATAAAGGCAATGAAAAACGTTTCAGAGGACTTTGCCGTTATCGATGCACAGAACTGCTTTACCAGGAATGCACCGGAATTAAACGACCTTTCAATGTTTTTAAACAGTGCACAGAGGCTGTTTAAAAGCATGGAAACAAAATACGATGCCATGATAGGCTTTGGCTCCGTTAAAAGTAATATAGAAAGCCTTGGCCCACTTGGTATACAGGCCATAACATTAAAGACGGATAACTACCAGAGTATTGTTTTAACAGATTCAAATAATATAACAGAGGAGGCAATGAATCTGGTAAGATCAAAATTTGACTTCGATGTTGAGATCTATACAACGGATAACCATCTTGCAAATGCCAGCAATCTTGATGTAAATCCACTTGGCGCAAAGGATCCACAGCAGGTGGCAGATGCAATAGCAGAGGCTGTAAAAAAATCGATAAATGATATAGAACTCGTTGAGATGGGCATGGGCACATCCTATGTAAAGGTCAGGATGGGTGAGGAAAACTCATTCCAGATATTGATAAATACGGTCATCTCATCACTGAAGCGTGCAAAGTACTCAATAGCCGTGGTTTTATTGCTATCAATAATAACGTCAATTCTGGCATTTAAATATTTAATGTTTTTCATGCTGCTCCTCTAGAATAAAATCAAGGATTATAAATGCGGACATGCACTGAACAACCGGAACCGCCCTGAATGCTATAAATGGGTCATGCCTGCCCTTTACAATAATCTCGCTCACGTCAAGTGTTTTTAGATTCACAGTTTTCTGCTTTATCCTTATTGATGATGCGGGCTTTACAACGACATCGAACTCTATGGGCATGCCATTGCTTATGCCTCCTAAAATGCCGCCGGCATTGTTTGTCCTGGTCTTTATTCTCTTATCTTTTTCGTCGTAATAGAACTCATCGTTTGATTCAGACCCCTTCATATTTGAAAGGTTAAAACCGGCGCCAAAGGCTATGCCCTTTACAGCCGGTATGGAAAACATGGCCTTGGATATATTTGATTCTATTGAATCAAAGAATGGCTCGCCTATGCCTGGCGGAACGTTGTTTATCCTTGTTCTTATAACAGCACCAAGGCTGTCGCCTTCCTTTATTGTTTTCATTATTAATGCATGCAGTCTTTCATCAAGATACTTATCAGGAATCCTTGTTGAGAAATTGTATGGATAATCCTCATCGAAGTCATCATCATTATTGTAAACTATATCCATGGATTTTTTTATATACGAAACAACAGTTATGTTCATGTCCCTCAGCATCCTCATGGCTATTGAACCTGCAAATACCAGCGGCAGCGTCATTCTGCCAGAGAAGAAGCCACCACCCTCAAAGTTTCTGTAATCCCCGTATTTATAGTACATTGTTAGATCTGCGTGCCCCGGTCTTGGATTGTAATAAAGATCATCGTAATGCCTGTCTATGTAATCTCTATTTTTTGTTAAAAATACCAGGGGCGATCCATCAGTGTAGCCATTATGAATCCCGGCTATGATCTCAACATCATCGTCCTCCTTTCTCTGTGTTGTTATCTCGCTCTGTGCCGGTTTCCTTCTGTCAAGCCACTTCCTTGAATAATCATAATCAATGCTTATTCCTGCAGGAAGACCATCGATGGAGCCGCCAACGTATTTACCGTGTGATGATCCAAAAACCGATAATTTTAATTTATTACCAAGAATAAACATAAAACAAATATATCTAATTAGTATATAGTATTTGCAGCTCCGTGGTGTAGCGGCCAAGCATTACTGGCTCTGGACCAGTCGACGGCAGTTCGAATCTGCCCGGAGCTATCATTCTATCTTTATTATATCATTGGCAAGGCTGTACGGATCAATATTATAATCTATAACCATGTTCTCTATAATCGATGAGTACCTTTTGTAAAGATCCGATATTATAACCTGTTTAAGCTTTCTTTTGTATCTTAGATTCTTATTGTTCTTTTTTATTTTTTCAATCTCTGATAATAGTTCATTATAGCCCTCGCCTGTTATTGAATTTATTCCTATAACCGGCGGCCTGTTATCCTTTATTGATAATACATTCATTATTTCCTTCATTGCAAGGTAAGAGCCCTCAAGATCCATCTTGTTCAAAACAAAGATGTCGCCTATCTCCATTAAACCAGATTTTAATGCCTGTATCTCGTCACCAAGGCCAGGTGATAGCACAACCAGTGTTATATCTGCATAGTTCATTATATCAAGATCTGCCTGTCCGGATCCAACGGTTTCTATAATTATATTTCTGCTACCTGATGCCTCAAGAACCTTTATTATATCCCAGGTGTATTCTGAAAGCCCACCCTCATACATTCTGTTTGCTGTGCTTCTCATGTATATTCCATACTTTGAAAGTGATTCCTGCATTCTTATCCTGTTTCCAAGTATTGAACCGCCTGAAAATGGGCTTGAAGGATCAATTGCCAGTACTGAGGTAACAGCCTTATTATTCAGCATTGGCGCGAGCCTTCCTATTATTGTGCTCTTGCCAACACCGGGCGGGCCTGTTATGCCTATTATCCTTGCATTGCCAAGATTAAATATCCTTTCTATTATATATCTTCTATCATCGTCATCGCCGTTCTCCATTATTGATATGCATCTTGCTATTGATCTTCTGTCACCGGATTTAAGACCTGCTATTATCTGATCCAGATACATGCTTCCATCTCTTCTCCCTTGCCTCCATGGCCCTCTTCCTTACATGTTCTATTATTACCTTTAATGGCGTTCCAGGGCCGTAGTTGCCTGTTATTCCCATGGCCTCAAGCTTTGGCTTGTCCTCATCAGGTATTATGCCGCCACCAACGATTGCTATGTCATCTATTCCCCTTTCCCTTAAAAGATCGGCAACCCTCTTAAATGCGGTCATGTGGGCGCCGTTTAACAGACTTAGGGCTATGACATCAACATCCTCGTTTATTGCTATGTCAACGACCTCTTCAGGTGTTGGCAGCAGCCCTGGATATAGTACTTCCATGCCTGCGTTTCTAAATGCATTTGCAAGCACAAAGATGCCACGGTCGTGGCCATCTATTGCCGGTTTTGCGAGAAGCACCTTTATTGGCCTTTCAAAGTATTTTTGGTTCCTTCCATTCTCCAAAGACCTCCCTCCCAATATTTGATATCTCCTCAAGGGTTGCATAATCCTCAACTGCATCAATTATATATGGCATTGTGTTTTCATCACCCTCCATGGCCTTTCTAAGGTTTTCCAGGGATCTTTTTACCTTATTTATATCCCTTCTTTTCTTTAACTCATGGAATTTATTTATCTGCTCAATTTCAGATTCCTCTGTTATTTTTAACGTGTTTATTGGTCTTTCGTCCTTTTCTATGTATTTGTTGACACCGACCATGACGTCCTCAAGGTTTTCAAGGCGCATCTGCCTCTTATATGATGTTTCAGCGATCTCCCTTTGTATATATCCTGACTTTATTGCATTTAATATGCCACCCATCCTCTCTATTTCATTTAAATATTTGTATGCCCTTTCCTCCATTTCAGATGTTAACCTCTCAATGTAATATGAACCTCCAAGGGGGTCTATTGTATTTGCTATGCCTGTTTCCTCGGCAAGTATCTGCTGCGTTCTTAATGCAACCTTGACAGCCTCATCTGACGGTAGTGCCCAGGCCTCGTCGTATGAATTTGTATGCAGGCTCTGCGTTCCACCAAGTATTGCAGCCATTGCCTCAACAGTTGTTCTTATAATATTGTTCAGGGGCTGCTGCCATGTTAATGTATAACCTGAAGTCTGTGTATGGAACCTTAACATCATGCTTCTTGGATTCCTTGCATTGTATTTCTCCTTTAAAACAGTGGCCCATATGCGCCTTGCAGCCCTGAACTTGGCGATCTCCTCAAAGAAATCTATTGATGAATTAAAAAAGAATGATATTCTCGGTGCAAAATCATCAACGTTTAAACCTGCATTTATGCCAAGATCTATGTAATAAAACCCGTCGGCAAGTGTGAATGCAAGCTCCTGCACAGCATCGGAGCCAGCCTCCCTTATATGGTATCCAGAGACGCTTATATAATTCCATTTCGGTGCGTTCTTTGTACAGAAGACCATCATATCCTTTATTAATCTTAAATGCGCCTCAGGTGGATAGATCCATTCCTTCTGTGCTATGTACTCCTTTAATATATCGGCCTGGACGGTTCCGGAGATCTTTTCAAGTGGATGACCCTGCTTTTTGGCAAGTGCAAAGTACATTGCAGTCAAAACGGCAGCAGGTGCATTTATGGTCATTGATGTGCTTACCCTTGAAAGGTCTATGCCGTCGAAGATCCTTTCCATATCGTACAATGATGATACATTTACACCGCACTTGCCAACCTCGCCGTGTGATCTTTCATTGTCGCAGTCAAAACCATATAGCGTTGGCATGTCGAATGCAATGCTCAATCCTGTCTCTCCATTTTCTATTAAATATTTCAATCTTCTGTTCGTCTCCTCAGGAGTTCCAAAGCCCGAGAACATCCTCATCGTCCAGAGCTTTCCACGGTACATGTTTGGATAGATACCCCGGGTGTATGGATAAACCCCGGGATAGCCAAGAATATCGTCAATGTTCGATGGAAGGTCATCCCTATCGTAAAGCTCCTTAATCTTTATTCTTGATGAGTTATAGTATTCCCTTTCATTATAATTTGTTTTTTTATTCCATGGATCGAGGACATCACCCCTCCATTTTTTATATTTATCACCTGTTTTTAGTGATCTTTCTATCTCATCTATCTTAGACTCCCAGTAATTCATAAACTAATAACACAAGAATGAATTAAAATTTTTCCAAAAGTTAATTTTTCATAATTGCATAGATGTACCCGATGGCGCCAAAAAAATTCCTTATAAAATAGTATGGTCTAAAAATATTTTTTATCTCGCCTTTATATCCAAACTTCATGTTTTTATGTTTTCTTTTTAACTGAAGCCTGCCATAGCCGTTCCAGAAGGCCTGTTTTATGAATCCTTTTATATCATCCCTGGACAGATTATAAACAATGCAGTCCTGGCATAATGTATATCTTGCACCGGCATCAATGGCCCTTATGTTAAGATCTATATCCTCTGCCGTTATAAAATTCTCATCAAAACCATTTATTCTAAAAAACAAATCCTTTTTATAAATAAGATTGGCTGATGGCCTTGTCACCTCGAAGCCCTTATAATATATTTTAACGCGGTCCAGCCTGTACCTTCCACGGGTCACGGTTTCACCCGCTATTAAATCATATGACAGATGCCTTCTTATTGATTTAAGCCAGTTTTTATCCGCAATGGCATCACCATCTATAAATGCAATGTAATTATAAATCGAATTCCTTGCACCTATGTTTCTGCCAGCGCCCCTTGTAGACTTCATTCTTATTAATCTTATAAAATCGTACCTCTCCATGAGCTCATTTATTATCTTTAATGTATTATCAGAGCTCATGCTGTCAACTATTATAAGCTCGAACGGTCCCTCCTGGACCGCTATCGATTCTATAAAATCCTTTATATGTCTCTCCTCATTTTTAACTGTTGTGACTATTGAGATGCCCTCCAAGGATTACTCCCATCCCATTTTTTCTATATCCCTATCCTGCTTTGTCTTCTTTTTATATTCCTTGTAATGGGCCTTGCAGAGATGAACCTTTGTTTTGTCACTTTTAAGTGAGAACGCCTTCCTTGCAAGATCAGCAGGCACTGTTTTGAATCTCTCCTCATTGCATCCTGAAACATCGCAGATCTTTTCCATGGTTAGAGATGCAAAATAGAATATTAAATATTTATTTTCACAGCGGCATTCCTTTTTATTAAGATATCGGCAAGGCCCTTTCTAAGGTAAACAACATCATTTTTATGAAGGTAATAATTCCTCTCTGGCTGTGCTATTGGGGGCTGGTTTTCGGTAATTCTTAATATAATGTATTCATTATCGATGGCCTCGCTGCCTATTTCAGCATCGCCTTCAATATTATTTACCTCATTTACCTCTATTTTTTCCTCAACTTTTTCCTCTTCCTTCGGTTTCTCACCATCAAAGATCTCCTTAAAATATATGTTCATCTCCCTTTTCAGATTTTCATAGAATGTTTTCTCCTCTGGCGTTAAATTGTATATATCGTCCTGTATATCGTAAACGGCAAACTTTGCAATCTTTGAGAATCTTAATTCATAAAATGAGTGAAAAAGCTTTTTCAATTCATCGTAGAGTCCTGTTATATCCATGTATAATGTTATATCCTGCATGTTCTTTTTCTGCTCCTCCTGGAGCTGCATTTTAATCGATCTTATCTCGCTGTAAAAGTTTGAATCTATCTTATTTATCCTGCTTGAATTTCTCTCGGATAGTATCTGGGCCTTGAGATTTTCAATGATCTCATCGTACTTTTCCCTGTCCATGGAAAATGATCTTTAATATCATTAAAAAGTTTGCTAATCAATAAAAAAATCCTTTTTATAAATTTTGTATGGTACCTCGGAAAAGATCATGTTTAATATTTCATCATGGTTATCATAGGAATTTCTTATCATCCTTGCCCTTAATGGTACAGATTCCGGCGGTATCACCTTACCTGGTTTTGATTTATCGTCAACGTAATCTGTCTCTATCATGAACGGTTTTTTATAATTTATTGCATTTCTTATTCCTGACCTGGAGGCTATTATTGATTTATACAAATAGTCATTGCAGCCTATGTCATTTGGGTTTGCATGGTGTTTAACCGTTATATTAATATCCCCAAGCCTTTTTATTTTATCCTCAAGATTTTTATAACCGTTGCAGTTAAAATCCTCGCTGTGTATTATTAATGGTATTTTGTTATCCCTGGACGCCTCAAGCGCATAATCAAGAACCTTTAAACAAACATTGTAAAAATCATCATCGACATTAAAATGCGGTGTGCCTATCTCACCAAGGGCATCAGCATGGCCATCCTTTATAATTTTTACTGCAAGATCGATACCATTGACCATCTCTTTTAAAGGGTCTTTTCCAGAATTTTTAAAGTATATGTAATCCAGCGGATATGGCCCAAGCGTTATGATGACATTAAGGTGTTCTTCTATCATTTTTCCGGTTTTTATTGTTTCATTGTATAATTTTTCGTAATAATTACTGCATAAATAATGTTCCGGGAAATTAACAAGGTTAAGTGCCGTTCCACCAGCCATTTTAAATCTCAACGCAGCCTTAATGAAACATCCAGATGGTCTTATATGCATGAAATTGTCAAAGACAACCATTCTTTATTATTTAATCTGCATAGGTAAACTTTTTTTTACTTTATAATATTTATAAAATTATTTAATACTAAATTGGTGACCAAGATGAAGGTAACATTAAAGGTTTATGGCATGACCTGTGATGACTGTGTTTTGCATGTAAAGAAGGGCCTTGAACAGGTTGGAAAAAACGTTAAAGTTTCAATTGATGGAAACGCAAGCCTGGAAATCGATGATAGCATTGATCCTTATAAGATTCCGTCCCTGGAAGTTTTCAGTGGAAGGTACAAGGCACAGGTAAGGGAGATAAAAGATGAATGATTACGATCTTGGCATAATAGGCTGGGGTGCTGCCGGTTTTGCAGCCGCAATAAGGGCAAGCGAGCTAACATACAATGGAATGAGGATAGCATTGATAGGCAATGGTGATCTTGGCGGCACCTGCGTTAACGTTGGATGCGTTCCATCGAAATATTTAATAGAGGCATCAAAGGAGTATAATCATGCATTAAAACCGAGATATCCTGGAATATCATCCAGTGCAGGTGTAAATTTTCATGAATTAATGTCGTCTTTAAGATCGTTCGTTTTAAAATCAAGGGAGAACAAGTATACAAACGTTATAAAAAATTTTCATAATATTGATTTATACAGGGGCAAGGCCTCATTTATTTCAAAAAACGAGGTAATGGTAAACAACATTAAAATAAGGGCAACGAATTTTATAATAGCAACAGGTTCAAGGCCTTATATACCGGAAAATATAAAAAATTACATAACAAGCGATGATCTATGGTCCCTGGACGAAATACCAAAAAGGCTTGCAATAATAGGTTCCGGTGCTGTTGCCATGGAGATGGCATATGCATTCTCAAATTTCGGTTCTGATGTTTATGTATTTAACAGATCCAATCACGTTTTAAAGAACTTTGACAGTGATATAAATAAAATGCTTATCGATCATATGAAAGGCCTCGGTGTAAAATTCATCTTCGGTGATATAAAGGAGGCCGATCATGATTATGTAATATCAGATAGAAAATATTCTGGCTTTGATAAAATACTCGCTGCCACTTCAAGGGTTCCAAACATAGATATTAACCTTGAAGCAGCATCCGTTGATTATAAAAATGGAATAATAGTCGATGACCATCTAAGGACATCGAATAAGATGATATACGCAGCAGGAGACTGCGTCGATCAAAGATTTCAGCTTGAAACGCTTGCAGGCAGGGAGGGCGTCATTGCCGTTGAGAACATACTTGGCCTTGATAGATCCATAGATCTTATCAATGTTCCATGGGCCGTTTTCACAGAACCTAACGTGGCATCTGCTGGCTACACTGAAAGGGAATTAAAAAAATACAAAAAGCGCGTTCTTTATCTAAAAAATGTTGTCAAATCAAACATTTTAATGGAGGATGGCCTTGTTAAGATGCTCACAGACGATGAGGATCATGTTCTCGGTGTACAAATATTTGCACCATACGCCGCAGAGTTCATACCTGAAGCATATAATATAATAAAAAACCATGGTAAATACAGTGATTTCATAGAGGCAATGCATGTATTTCCAACGGTGTCCGAATCATTAAAGATCACGGCGCAGTCGTTTATACGTGACGTATCAATGATGAGCTGCTGCATGGAATAAAAAAATAAATAATAGATTCTAATTATTTTTATATGTTCTCGGAGTTTAAATCGTCATATGATTTCAATGAAACTTTAATAAAAATAAAGGATTTTTTAAATAAAAACAATGTAACAATCTTCTGCGAGGTAGATCATAAAAAGAATGCGGAATCTGTAAACATGGAATTAAACAATGAATACCTTATAGTATTTGGCTCGCCTGTTCTTGGAACCCATCTAATGATTGATAACCCAAGATCCGGCATAGAGCTGCCGCTCAGAATACTAATCTATGAAAAAGATGGTGTAAACGTTCTTTATGTTGAACCAGAATATTTAAAATCAATTTTCAGCCTGGGTGATGAGTATATAAATAAGATATCAGGGCTCATAAAGGCCCTGGAATCGGGGCTAAAAAACAGAAATATTTAAATATTATAATGTAATTTAGTTTAGACGACGACCATAACATCGGGGAAATACCAGGTCCCATTCCGAACCCGACGGTGAAGCCCGATGTGTTTCATGTGGTACTGTCTTCCGCGAGGGGATGGGAAGCATGATTCGTTGTCGTTATCTTAATTAACCAATTTTTGATTAACTCTCATGATAGATCCATGGGGTTCAAATCAGTACTTTGATTATGAAAAGCTTATGAAGGAATTTGGCATATCAGCTCCTGATAATTTTTTTGATCATTATCTATTCAGGAGGCATTTAATCTTTGGGCAGAGATCCATAGATTATATAGAATATGCAATAAAAAACAGGATTAAGTTCAATGCCGTTACCGGATTAATGCCCTCGGGTGCCATGCATCTTGGCAATAAGATAACAATAGACCAGATAATATTCTTTCAAGGCCTTGGTGCCGATGTTTTTATATCCGTTGCCGATCTTGAATCATACGCAACAAGAAATATCGGCTTTGAAAGGGCAAGGGAGATAGCAATAAACAATTACATTGTTAATTATATTTCCCTTGGATTAAAACCATGCAGGATATACTTTCAATCTGAGGATAAAGACACCCAGAGGCTTGCATTTATACTATCAAACGAGACAAACATGACCGAGTTAAAGGCAATATACGGTTTAAATGATTCATCATCAATGCTTCATGTAAACTCACCATTAATACAGGCGGCGGATGTTCTTCACTCGCAGTTAAAAAAATTCGGCGGCCCAAGGCCAACGATAGTACCTGTTGGTGTTGATCAGGATCCTCATATAAGATTGATGCGCGATCTTGCATCCCGACTAAGGGTATACAGCGTTTCCATAAAGGATGGCTACGTTCTAATATCAATAAAGGGCACAATGGACTCAAGGAAATTCATAGATGATGCGGTGTCATTACTAAATAATTATGATGCTTCATATAATTATGATTACAGGACCATCGAGCTGAAAAACTCAACCGAAAATGATAAAATAGAGATTGATCTAAAATTATCACTTCTTGAATCAAAATACAATGATCTTGACTTTATAGCCCCATCTGCAACGTTCCAGAAGCTTGAAACAGGCCTAAAGGGTGGCAAGATGTCATCGCATGTCCCGGATTCATTGATATCATTGAACGACGATGAAAGCGATGCAAGAAGAAAGATAAAATCATCGCTCACAGGAGGCAGGAAAACCATAGAGGATCAAAAGATCTATGGTGGAAATCCTGAAAGGTGCCCGGTTTATGAATTATATTTATACCATGACAAGGATGATAAAAATGTTCAAAGGGTTTACGAGGAATGTCGCGGGGGCGTGAGGATGTGCGGTGCATGCAAGAACGAGGCTTCAGAGATGATCTCAAGACTTTTAAATGAATTAAAAGAGAAAAAAGACGAATCGTTATCAAAAATAGACGAATATTTATCTCATGAATAGATCCTTTGATATTAATGATCTTAATTTTTCAAGCTCGTTCGGCTTAAATATACCGTACTCTGTTATAAACGCAGTAACGTACTCGTTTGGTGTTACATCAAACGCCGGATTCCTTGCATGGCTCTGAGAAGGGCCTATGTTTTTCCCGTTTATTGATAAAACCTCGTTTTCATCCCTTTCCTCTATTGGTATCTCATCACCACTTTTTATATTAAAATCAAAGGTGCTTCCAGGTGCAGCAACGTAAAATGGTATGTTATTTACCTTTGCAAGCACGGCCTTTTCATATGTTCCTATCTTGTTTGCAAAGTCACCGTTTGCTGCTATTCTATCAGCCCCTACTATAACAAGATTAACATCCTTCTTCTTCATAAAGTAGCCTGCAGCGTTGTCGGCTATTATTGAATGGTCTATTCCCTCCTGTGCAAGCTCCCATGCCGTTAGCCTTGCACCCTGAAGCCTGGGCCTGGTCTCATCAACGTAGACAAAGATATTCTTTCCAGAGTCCTTTGCAATCCTCATGGGTGCTATTGCCGTTCCCCAGTCAACAACCGCAAGCGCTCCAGCGTTGCAGTGCGTAAGTATCCTGTCACCGTTCTTTATTAATTCATTTCCATACTCGCCTATCTTCTTTGATCTTTCAGTTATTTCAAGTGCATACCTCCTTGCGGCGCTCTCTGAAAAGTTATTCTTCTTCATGTAGTCTATTGCCTTGAAAAGATCGTATGCAGTTGGCCTGGAGCTCCTTATTAGCTCAACAGCCTTTTCCATGTCCTCATTGTTCTTTTTTGCCATTGCAAGGCCATAGGCCGCTGTTACGCCTATTGCCGGTGCCCCGCGAACCGCCATGTCCCTTATGGCATTGTAAACATCATTGCTGTTTTTCAATTCTATAATTGATATCTCGTCAGGTATCTTTCTCTGATCTATGAGCTTTACCTTATTGTCCTCGTACCATACTGCCAGCACTGTTTTTGTCTCGCCGTTTATATTAACTTTCATGAACTTAAATATTCATAACAAATATTAAGATATCGAATAGAAAAAGTAAAAATACTATTTAGTAATATCAATCAATACCGAATGGTTTATATTTCAATAAATAATATAGCGAGCTACTTTATGGGTCCGTAGCTCAGCTAGGTAGAGCGTCTGGCTTTTAACCAGGCGGTCAGGGGTTCAAATCCCCTCGGACCCGCTGGGTGGGAAAATGAGTAAGTTTAATGTGCTCGAGCACGAGATAGTACCAGAGCATCATCTTGTACCAGTGGAAGATGAGGATAAGATTCTTTCAGAGCTTAAAACAACAAAGGAGGCATTGCCGAAGATCAGTTTAACAGATCCGGCAATTAGGGCGCTGGAGGAGGCACTTAATACAAAGATTGGCGAGAACAGGATCATTAAAATTATAAGGAAGAGTCCAACGGCAGGCTATTATGAGTATTACCGTGTGACTGTTAAAGGGGTGTTTTGAATGAATCCAATTCTTGATTATTTTTTTAAAACTGAAAGTGTTGTTAACTATCAAATAGAGTCAATGAACCATTTTTACGCAACAAAGGATAATCCAAACAATAGAATGCAGGAAATTGTTGATGAAACAAAGGTTTCAGATGATTCTGAACCAGGTGTGATTTTACTTGATCCTGTTAAAACGCGTGGAAAGGAGATTAAAATATACTTTGGCAGGATCCGTGAGAACGGAAAGCCATCAGGGGAGCCGACGATATGGGTCGAAAAGCCCGAGATAAAGGAGGCATCTGGTGCATCGAATCAAATAACACCTCAGGAGGCCAGGATCAGGGATTTAAACTACATGGCGCCTGTCATGCTGAGATTAAGAATTTTCGAGGACGGCATCGAGAAGGATAACGATACAATAAAGATTGGTGACATTCCGGTAATGGTCAGATCAAAGATATGCACATTAACAGGAAACAATCTTGATATTTACATAGAAAAGAACAACGGGCCCATAAACGCAACCAGAACAGAAAAGCTGCAATACGTTGGCGAGGACCCAAATGATACCGGCGGCTATTTCATCATAGGCGGTTCAGAGCGTGTTATAGTTTCAATAGAGGATCTTGCACCAAACAAGATACTCGTTGAATACGAGGAAAAGTATGATAACAAGGTCGAGGTTGCAAAGGTTTTCTCACAGAAGGGTAACTTCAGGGCATTAACATCAATGGAAAAGGGCAACGACGGTATTATCAACGTTTCAATACCAACAGTTGCCGGAACAGTGCCTCTGGTAATATTAATGAAGGCCCTTGGGATGGATAAGGATATAGAGATACACAACGCAATATTCTCGGATATTAGAATGGATCCTATTATATATGCAAACATAGAGGAGGCAAGGAATCCAAAGGTACTGCCACCAAACGGCATTAATACAACCGATGATGCGATATCATACCTTGAAAAGAGGTTTGCATCAGGTCAGGCAAAGGAATTCAGGGAGAAAAAGATAACGCAGATGCTTGACAGATCATTATTACCGCATCTTGGAGACACCGTTGATGACAGATATAAAAAGGCCCTTTACCTTGGCAGGATGGCAAGATCACTTCTTGAGCTTAATCTTGGCATAAGGCAGGAGGATGACAAGGATCATTATGCAAATAAAAGAATAAAGCTTGCAGGCGATCTGCTTGACGAATTATTTGCAAATGCCTTCCAGAGCATAATGAAGGATTTAAAATATCAGCTTGAAAAAACTTATAACAGAAAACGTGGTATAAGGATAAGGCCCGCTGTAAGGCAGGATCTCTTGACCCAAAAAATACTGCATTCGATGGCCACCGGAAACTGGATAGGCGGCAGGACAGGCGTTTCACAGCTTCTTGACAGAACATCAAATGTGAGCACGCTAAGCCACCTAAGGCGTATTATATCGCCATTAACAAGGTCACAGCCGCATTTTGAGGCCAGGGATCTACATCCAACGCAGTGGGGAAGGATCTGCCCAAATGAAACACCTGAGGGCCAGAACTGCGGTCTTGTTAAAAATGCCGCATTAATAATAAACGTTACCCAGGGAATAGACCCTGATATAATAATAGATAAGATAAAGAACCTTGGAATATATGATGTTGAATCCGAGGAATCATCATCAAGAATATATTTAAACGGCGATTTCATAGGCTATCATAACGATCCTATTGCCTTTGTTAACACGGTCCGCGATCTCAGGCGCGCAGGAAGGATATCACAGGAGCTTAACATAAGATATGATAACAAAACAAACGAGGTTATAATGAACTGTGATCGCGGCAGATTAAGAAGGCCATTGCTGATAGTTAATGATGGTAAAACCGTTTTAAACAGGGACATGGTTGAAAAGTTAAAGATGGGTGATTACACAATAGATGATCTTGTAAACCTTGGTGCAATCGAATGGCTTGATGCCGAGGAGGAGGAAAACTCTTACATAGCGGTTTACCCATTTTCTTATCCTGAGAGGTGCCCGAACTGCAACTCAATACTTTACCGCGACATGGTTACATGGGTAAATCCAGGTGAGGATAATATTGTGCTTGAATGTGATAAATGCCATGCCCATTTTGATGGAAAATCACTTTTAACCAGTGAGCATACACATTGTGAGATAGATCCATCAATGATACTCGGTGTTGTTGCATCTTTGATACCATATCCTGAGCATAACTCATCACCAAGGATAACAATGGCATCTGCAATGACAAAGCAGTCAATAGGACTGCCGGCGGCAAATTATAGAATAAGGGTTGATACACGCGGCCATCTGCTGCATTATCCACAGGTTCCTCTGGTTAAGACAAAGGTCATGGACTTTATAAAGTACAATAACAAGCCGGCCGGCCAGAATTTTGTCGTTGCAATAGTATCATACCAGGGATATAACATACAGGATGCCATAGTCATGAACAAGGCATCAATAGAGCGCGGCCTTGGAAGGAGTGCATTCTTCAGGACATACACAGCAGAGGAGATAAGGTATCCCGGAGGCCAGGAGGATAGATTCGAGATTCCAACACATGATGTTTTGGGCGCCCGCGCCGAGGAGTATTACAAGAATCTCGATGAAAGCGG
Source organism: Picrophilus oshimae DSM 9789 (assembly GCF_900176435.1). NCBI lineage: Archaea > Methanobacteriati > Thermoplasmatota > Thermoplasmata > Thermoplasmatales > Picrophilaceae > Picrophilus > Picrophilus oshimae. The sequence goes on along the minus strand of NZ_FWYE01000005.1, from coordinate 48,829 downwards.
TATAATATATCCGGAATCAGAGGTTAACGGCTCAGACGTCCTTGTTGGAAAGACATCACCGCCAAGGTTCCTGGAGGAGAACGCAGATAAGCTTGGTCCAATGAGGCGCCGTGAATCATCTGTTACAATGAGGCCAAACGAATCAGGCTACGTTGATAACGTCTTTTTAACGGTATCAGAGAGCAACAGCCGCATCGTAAAGGTAAAGGTAAGAATGGACAGGACACCGCAGCCCGGAGATAAATTTGCATCCAGGCATGGCCAGAAGGGCGTTATAGGCGCCGTTGTTCCACAGGAGGACATGCCATTTACAGAGGATGGTATAATTCCGGATCTACTATTCAATCCGCATTCAGTTCCATCAAGGATGACACTTGGTCATGTCCTGGAAATGATGGGTGCAAAGGTCTCAACGGCCACGGGCGAGAATATAGATTCAACGATCTTTGACGGTGAGCCTGAGAAGAGCCTCCGTGAGGAATTAAAGAAATACGGTTTCAGCGAATCAGGCGAGGAGGTAATGTACGATGGCATCACCGGAAGGAAATTCAAGGCAAGGATCTTTATCGGTGTTATATATTACCAGAAGCTGCATCACATGGTTGCAAACAAGTTCCATGCCCGTTCCAGGGGTCCGGTGCAGATATTAACAAGACAGCCAACCGAGGGACGTTCAAGACAGGGCGGTCTCCGTTTCGGAGAGATGGAGCGTGATACATTAATAGCACACGGTGCATCCATGGTTATAAAGGATCGCCTGCTGGACCAGAGTGATGGCACAATACTTTACGTCTGCGGAAATCCATCCTGCGGACATATAGCTATATATGATTTCAAGCGTGGAGCCTTAAAATGCCCTGTTTGCGGCAATACAGGTAATATATACCCAATAGAAACAAGCTACGCATTTAAATTGATGCGTGATGAATTAAGTTCACTTGGTATTATTATGAGGCTTGAGCTGGGTGATATGAGATGAATTTTAATAACGTTTCAAAGAGAATTAAGGATATTAAATTTGCGCTGCTATCACCTGATGAGATAAGAAAGATGTCCCAGGTTAAGGTGATAACACCGGATACATACGATGATGATGGATATCCAATTGATAAGGGTTTAATGGATCTTCATATGGGTGTTATAGAGCCAGGTCTGAGATGCGCAACCTGCGGTGGCAAGGTTGATGAATGCCCGGGACACTTCGGGCACATAGAGCTTGCAATGCCAGTTGTGCACGTCGGTTTCGTCAAGGAAATAAAAACAATGCTGGATTCATCCTGCAAGGTCTGTGGCAGGATAAAATTAACTGATGAGGAGATCGAGAACTATAAAAAGAGTATAGAGGACCTGAACTTTGTAAGGGATGATCCTGAAATCATAGACATTAAATTAAGGAAGATAACCGATCTGGCATCATCAAGGGAGATATGCCCCCACTGTGGCTCTGAAAGTCCAAAAACGATTATTGATAAGCCAACAACCTTCAGGGAGGGCTCAATAAAGATCACACCAAAGGAGATCAGGGAAAGGCTTGAAAGGATACCAGATGATGATTTAATATTCTACGGTTTAAACAAGGATTCTGCAAGACCCGAATGGATGGTCTTAACCGTGCTTCCTGTGCCACCAATAAACGTAAGGCCCTCGATAACACTTGAAACGGGAGAGCGCAGCGAGGATGATCTAACACATAAACTTGTTGATATAATAAGGATAAGCCAGAGATTAAGGGAAAGCAGGGATAACGGCTCTCCACAGCTGATTATCGAGGATCTATGGGATCTATTGCAGTATCATGTCACAACATACTTTGATAACCAGACTGCTGGAATACCACCGGCAAGGCACAGGTCAGGACGTGCATTAAAGACACTGGTTCAGCGTTTAAAGGGTAAGGAGGGCAGGTTCCGTGCAAACCTTTCAGGAAAGCGTGTGAACTTTTCATCACGTACTGTTATATCGCCTGAGCCATTTTTATCAATAAATGAGGTTGGCGTTCCTGAAAGGGCCGCAAGGGAGATGACCGTACCGGTAACTGTAAACGCATTTAACATAGATGTAATGCGTGAGTGGGTTAAACGCGGTCCAAATCCAGAAAACAATGGAAAATACATTGCAGGTGTTAATTATCTAATAAGGCCTGATGGCAGGCGTGTAAAAATCACAAAGGACAATGCCGAGGAAAATTCCAAGAGGCTTGACATAGGCTGGACCGTTGAGAGGCAGCTCAACGAGGGTGATATTGTTCTATTCAACAGGCAGCCATCACTTCACAGGATGTCCATGATGGCCCATACTGTGAGAATACTTCCAGGCTTAACATTCAGATTTAATCTCGCAGTCTGTACACCATACAATGCTGATTTTGACGGCGATGAGATGAATTTACACGTGGTTCAGAGCGAGGAGGCCAGGGCAGAGGCAAGGATTATTATGAAGGTCCAGGAACAGATAATGTCACCAAGGTTTGGCGGACCAATCATAGGGGCAATTCACGACCATATAACAGCGTTATTCTTGTTAACGCATAATAATCCATTATTCACAGAAGAGGAAACACTTCATATGACATCGTACATGGATATAAGCAGGATGCCAGAACCAGTCATAATCGATGGTAAAAGATATTATCACGGTAGAGATATATTCTCATTGACCCTGCCTCCTGGATTAAATGTGAAGTTCAAAAGCCATCTTTGCTCAGGCGCAAAGGATAAATGTGAATACGAAAACGACCCGAATGATATATACGTTGTTATAAGGGATGGTAAATTAATACACGGTACAATAGATGATGAGGCCGTTGGTCCGTTCTCAGGGGTCATTGTCGATAAAATATTCAGAAAATACGGCCCGGATGCAGCCGCAAGGTTCCTTGATAATGTAACAAGGCTTGCCATAGGCTTTATATCGTACCGCGGTTTCTCCACAGGTATTAGGGATTATGATATACCAGAAGATGCAATATCAAGAATAGATGAAATAGCCAATGCAACGATAGAAAAGATAGATAAACTGGTTGATGCCTACAGGAGGGGTCAGCTTCAGCCTGCCCCGGGCAGATCCATAGAGGATACACTGGAGGTCGAGATCCTTGCCGAGACAGGTTCAGTCAGGGATGAATCAGGTAAGATAGCATCATCATACCTTGGTTTAAACGATCCATCAGTTATAATGGCAAGATCCGGTGCCAGGGCCAAGATGCTTAACATAGCAGAGGTCGCAGGTATGGTTGGCCAGCAGTCGGTCAGGGGAGGCAGGCTTAACAGGGGTTACAGTGGAAGAACATTACCGCATTTCAAGGAAAACGATCTTGGCGCATACGCCAGGGGCTTTGTGAAATCATCATACCGTTCAGGTTTAAGCCCAACGGAGTACTTCTTCCACAGTATTGGAGGCCGTGAGGGTCTCGTTGATATAGCAGTACGTACATCAAGGAGCGGTTACATGCAGAGAAGGTTAATAAACGCATTCGAGGATCTAAAGGCAGACGAGGACAGGCGTGTTGAGGATACACTTGGCTCAATAATTCAGTTTAAATATGGTGAGGATGGAATAGACCCAACAAGAAGCGATGAGGGCGAGACCATAGATATTGATTACCTTGCATATGATGAGCTGGGTGATGAACAATGAGCTCATTGCTATGGAAGGATACAAAGGCAAATGTGAATAATATTATAAAGAATGTGCCATGCTATTACGCATTTGAATTCAACGTTGAGAATTGCAGTGACGGCTACATAACATTAAACAAGAAGGATTTTGAATACCATGTTATAATATCTGATGTGGCAAATTTCAATGATTCAGATAAGATTATTAAAAAGAGGAAGAACAACCTTAAAAAAATGATAAAAATAGAATCAATCGAAAAGATTGATGCAATAAATATAGACCAGTTCAAAATGGATAAAAAAATTGATGAGCTATCATCTTTTGCCATGGGCGATCTCATAAAAGTTGAGATAAAGGAGGTCTCTGAGGTAAACATCAACAGCGATGTTCAATCAGTTATAAACGATGGTTTAAATCTTGGATTTAAACTCCCTGTATCAGTTGCAGAAAAGCTTGTAAAATACAAAAAATCCCTGAGCACCGAAAAGTATGAAAAGCTTTTAAACCGCGTTATTTCAGAATTGCAAAAAAAGGAGATAGATCCATACGAGGCTGTTGGAATTATAGCAGCCCAGAGCATAGGGGAGCCTGGAACACAGATGACAATGAGGACTTTCCACTTCGCCGGTGTCGTTGAGATGAACGTTACGCTTGGCCTTCCAAGGTTAATTGAGATCGTTGATGCAAGAAGGGTTCCAAGCACACCATCAATGACAATATACCTTAAAAAGGAGTATTCAAACAACGAGGAAAAGGTAAGGGAGCTGATAAAAACACTTGAAAACACGGCATTAATAGATGTTGCGGATATAATCACAGACGTTTCTGAGATGAGCATTACCGTTAAGCTTGATGAAAGGAAGAGCAATGAAAGGCTTGTAAACATCAATGATATAATGAATGTAATACAGAAATTAAAGGGCATAATGGCAGCACAGACAGATGATAAAACAATACTTGTTAAGCTGCAGCAGGAATCATTCAAAAAACTTTATCAAACCCAGGAGGATCTAAAATCGCTAACAATAAAGGGCGTTCCAAAGATAAAAAGGGCCATAGCAAGGTACGATAATTCAGAACGCTGCTGGAAGATATACACGCAGGGTTCTAATCTAAAGGGCGTTCTTGATATCGATGAGGTCGATCCGACAAGGACCTACACCAACGATATTATTGAAATCGAGCAGGTTCTTGGTATAGAGGCTGCAAGGAATGCAATATACCTTGAGGCAGAAAGAACATTAAGCGAGCAGGGTTTAAATGTCGACAAAAGGCATTTAATGCTTGTTGCAGACATGATGACTTTTTCAGGAAACGTCAGGGCTGTTGGCCGTCAGGGTATATCCGGCAGGAAGAGCAGCGTTCTTGCCAGGGCAGCATTTGAGATAACATCAAAGCATCTTTTGAAGGCAGGCCTCCTTGGTGAGGTTGACCAGCTTGCCGGAGTTGCAGAAAATATTATTGTGGGCCAGCCGATAACCCTTGGTACGGGAGCAATTAACCTGGTCTACAGTGGTATAAAGAGGGTTAAGCATGAATGAAATAACAATAGATAATAAAACGCTTGAAAATATAAAACTTTTTGAGAGCTATGCAAAGACAAGGGTTTATGAATGCCTTGAGAACGAAGAAATGATCCTTTTTGTCGTCGGTGAGAGAAAGCTTGCCGAGATATTTAAAAGGAATCCTGATATAATAAGCGCACTGAAGGAAAAGATAAACAAAAGGATACTACTGGCCGAATATTCCAGCGATCTTCTCACATTTGTAAAAAATCTCTTCTTTAAATACGAGATTAGGGAAATAGAGATATACTGGAAGGAAAACCAGACAACAATCTATCTTACAATTGCACCTGAGAACATAGGCCGTGCTATAGGAAAGGATAGCAGGAACATAAAACTCATGAAGGATGCGGTTTCAAGGTATTTCCACATAAAAAGCATAATAATAAGGCAGAAATAATCAAAGACCAGGTATATTAATATTTATATCCAGGGCCCTTTCAATACCATAGAGTATTGCAGAGTTCTCGGATATAACCGGTCTATTAAATTCATCCCTTATACGGTTTAGTATATTTGATGTGCTCAATGCCGTGCAGGCTATATATATTGCATCTGCATCCTTTATTTTATCGGAATTTTCATCAAGCATGGATATAATCTCATCAGGTTTGGTGTTTGAAATGTCTATTCCGTATATTTTATTCATATAGAAGAATCCGGTTACATTATAATCATTAAAAAATTCGGATTCCTTTTTAGCCCTTTCATATATATAAGGTGTGCCTATAAATACAGATCTATAATTATTATCATTTAAAAAATTTTTTACCGCTATTTCAGGTATAATTGGATTTTTCAATATCTCGATGATTGAATCCATGTTTTTATGTGTGCCATAGGTTCTTCCATAGACAATGATGTCAGACCATTCAAGCATTTTAAATGCATTATTTAAATCCCTTTTAAACTGTTTTACATCCCTTGGCTCACAGCCGCCGGTGGATCTCATCCTTGTAAAATGAAAGCTCATATCATCATGTGGCATGTTATACAAATCATATTCTATTGCAGCGTTATTTGCAGGTATTATTAAACCTATCCTTATCATTAATTAAAAATAAAAAATTTTTATTTAAATTATTTTGCACCTGCAGTTTCTGTTTCTTCACCTATGTACTGTGTTCCTGACTCGATTATATTGCTTATCTCCTCTGTTCTGTATCCGGAGTAGTATGATATTACATAGAATATTATTCCAACGACTATGACAACAAGGAAATCTATCGGGAACTTTAATATGCCTATGCCGCCATAGTCCTTCTCACCTATGTATGACAGTAAATCAAGAATTAATATATATGCCGGAACCCAGATACCTGCCTTTATAGTTTTGTTTGTGAATATGTTCTCTATGCCGTGAACAATATTATACCTTGCAAGCAGCAGTAGTATAAAGTAAACGAGCAGTCCAAGGAAGATTGCTATGGATAGTATGCCAACGGTTGGCCAGCCTGACCAGTAAACTATCAATGTTGCACCTATGAATGCTATCGGGGCAAGTATTGATGCACCCGCAAGCTTAAACGGTCTTTTTAATTCACCAGCCTCCCTTCTAAAGACCATCAATGCCGAGCCACCAACTATGTATGTGAACGCCGTTGAGCTTGTTATTAAACCGACCAGGGCATACCAGCTTGGGAAGGGTGCAAGAAATACCAGACCTATGATCATTGATAATATTATTGAAAGCACCGGTACCTTTGTCCTTTTGTTAATCCTTTTTACAGATTCAGGTAAATATCCATTCTCACCAAGTCCGAACAATGTCCTTGCGGACGTTCCTGCATAGACGTTTAATGTGCCTGATGGTGATACGTATGCATCAGCGTATAATATGTATGTTAATGCAACAAGACCTGCTGATGTTGCCAGTGATGCGAAAGGAGCGCTTGCTACTGATGTTGCATAGGCGTTGCTGGTGGGCGGTGCTGTTAATATTGACCAGTTGTTTCCTATTGCACCCAGATTTAAATGCCCTATGAAAACAACTTGTAAAAGAACGTAAACAAATATGCCTATTAAAACGGAGCCTATGACAGCTATTGGTATAGATTTCTGCGGTGTTTTGGCCTCTCCACCGTAATCAACAGCCTGCCTGAATCCAAGGTATGAAAAGACTATGCCGTCTGTTGATACTGCAGCAAAGACCGCAGGCCATCCGTATGGCAAAAAGCCACCGCTGGCTATATCAGTGAATTCATATGTATGAAAGCCCACGACGAAAAGTATTACTATCGTTGCTGCCGGTATTATTAACTTCCACCATGTCATGCCTGTGTTTGTTTTTCCCATTAACCTAACGCCGGCGTAGTTAAGCATGAAGAATGCAACGATCAGTATTGCGGCAAGCAGTATGCCCAGCGGCGTTAATATCAATAAGGGCGCTCCGGTAATCGGGTTTGTCGATGTTGTTGCAAGTATTATATGATATTTAGGTGTATAGGAGGCCGCATAGGTTATAACACCCTCGGCCTCAACAGCAGGAACTGATACTGCTGAGAGAAAGTATGCCCATCCGAAAATTAAGCCGGCAAGGCCGCCATGAGAATAATGGCCATATCTGACAATGGCACCGGATCTGGGCAGCATGCCACCAAGCTCCGCATAGACAAGGGCTATAAATATTATAAGAACACCGCCTATTATCCATGCGTATATTGCAGAAGGGCCTGCAGTGCCTGCAGAGGCAGCTGCGGCAAATAACCATCCTGAACCTATTATACCTCCAAGGCTTAGAAACAGAAGATCCCATGTTGATAAAGCTTTTTTCAGCTTCTTATCTTCTGTTACATCTGAGGCTATGTTTTGGTTAGTCGCAACCATAGTGATATCATGGAACATGTATATATAAGGTTTTCCTAATCAATTTAAGTAAATTATTCATTTATTTAATAATACAATAAAAAATCATTCAGTACGAATCTGTTATTGATCATATTTATATGCATAGATGCAATTAAGATGGGATGGATAACGATAATGATGAAAATACGATAAGGGTAATCACACCAAATAAAAAAAGTGGTGAAATATACGGTATAGTTGAAAAAATGTCAGGTGCATCACGGTTAATAGTCATGTGTGAGGACGGCGTTACAAGGAACTGCAGGATTCCAGGAAAGATGAAGAAGAGGATGTGGATAAGAGAGGGAGATCTCGTCATTGTAAAGCCCTGGGAATTCCAGGATGAAAAGGGCGATATTATTTACAGATACACAAAGACGCAGGCAGCATATTTAAGCAGAAACCATATGTTGCCGGAGATTATAGATGTCTTCAACGAAAAGCAGTGAAAGTGCACTTAAAACATTGATAGAAAGTGGCGAGTTTTTAAACAAATTCAATCTTGACAGGAAGACCTATGGACTGGTCTTTGATAAAAGGACATTAATAGCAGTATACGAGGTAATAAAAAAGTATAATATCGATATGTTTGATTTTCCAATATCAAGCGGCAAGGAATCAGTTGTTTTCAGGGTTCTAAGCAATAGGAAGCCGCTTGTGATAAAGATATATAAGATGTCAACGTTGAAGTTTTCAAACACCAGTGATTACATACTTGGCGATTACAGATTTGAAAGGGAAAAGCTTAATCGTGTTAACATCGTTTACATATGGGCAAGGAAGGAATACACAAATCTAAGTGAGATGAGGTCCGCTGGTGTTTCTGTTCCAAGGCCCCTGGGCTTTTATAAGAATGTGCTTTTGATGTCTTATATAGGAACAAAAAAATCACCGGCACCACAGTTAAGATACGTCGATAATGCCGATTTTAATGACATCTTTGATGCCGTTCTTGACAATATGAAAAAGATGTATAGAAACGCAGGCCTTGTTCATGCGGATCTAAGCGATTACAATATTTTATATTACAGAAGGAAGATATACATAATTGATACCGGCCAATCAGTAAGCATAAAGCATCCCATGGCCCATGATTTTTTAAAAAGGGATGTTAATAATATATGCTCTTTCTTTAGCAGAAAAGGTATTAAAAAAGATCCTGATATCATATTTAAAAGCATAGTGGATGGTTAAAATGTACGAGACTGGCAGTTTAAAGATACCAATGAATAGAATTGCCGTGGTTATAGGCAAAAATGGCGAAACAAAAAATGAAATAGAAAGGCTTGGCCAGAGTGTAATAGACATAGATTCAAAGACCGGCCTCGTGACCGTTTATCAAAAAAAGGATGCATTAAAGGCATTAATAGCATTAAACGTTGTCCAGGCAATAGCCCGCGGCTTCTCACCTGAAAAGGCACTTACATTATTCAACGAAAACATGCAATTAATAGTAATATCATTAAAAGATTTTGCAGGACATAATTCAAACAGGATAAATGAACTTCGCGGCCGTGTCATAGGAAGGAATGGCAGGACCAGGCAGATCATAGAGGAATTGACAAATACATATATATCTGTTAGCGGAAACACTGTATCAATAATAGGGGACTTTATAGGCATAGGATACTCAAAGGAGGCCGTTGAGATGCTCCTCCTTGGGAGAAAGCACAAAACAGTCTACTCATATCTTGAGAAATCCGTTTCAGAGATAAAATTCAAAAGGATGGAGCAGACCTTTGGATAATATTTAAGTATATATTTACAATACCATATATACAGCGGGGTGGGGTAGTCAGGACATCCCGACGGGCTCATAACCCGTAGATCAATGGTTCAAATCCATTCCCCGCTACTTGCAGTACATTTTATCTATCTCCTTTATAAGATCAATAAAATCAGATTTTCCTGTTTTTATAACATTTATATTCATGGATCTTAATTTTTCCTCTGTGACCCTTCCAATGGCGAATGCGTTTTTTATACCATGGCACATTGATACTATTATTTCGGCCTCCATTGATGATGTTATAACAACACCCATGCATTTATCATCATTTATATAATTGCATATATCACTATTTACAGGAACTATATCATATAAAAAGTATTCTTTAAAATCAAAGTGATTTTTTATTAAATAATCCCTGATTATATTGTTTGATTTCATGCTTCTGAACATTGCAATCCTTTTATCCTTATATTTATCAAGGAGGTTTATCAGACCATATGAGCTCTCGTCCTTAGGTATTAATGGATTAATTCCATGCCTTTTTATCTCATCTCCTGTTTTTCTGCCTATTGCCATGAAGATGCCTTTTAAATTATAATATTTAAAGAACAGATCTGCCCCATGCTCGCTTGTGAGAACAATCACATCAGGTTTATAATCTATAACCGGCGGTTCAAGGTCAACGATCCTTGTTACCGGAATGTTTATAACATCAAAGCAGGATCCCTTTATTTCATTATACTTTTCAGCCGGCCTGATTGTTACAATGAATCTAGTATCCATAGTCATGTATCTCACTTCTTATAAATTCAAGATCGATATTATTGTAATCCATAACAATGTCTTTATAATCATCGTTTTTTAATGAGTAAAACCTCATAAATATTCTATTTTTATGTGCATAGATGCCGACAGGTTTTGAGCATCCAAGGTTAAGGCCTGACAGTATTAATCTTTCAGCCTTCATATCATTGTATGTTTCATCGTCATTTATCTTTTTCAATACATCGTTTATTTCTGAATCCTTTTTTGAAATGATTGCTATTATGCCCTGGTTTGGTGCCGGCACGAAATCATCATAGTTTAATATAAAATGCCTTCTGTTTATCTTCATTCTATCATAGGCGGCCTTTGCCATTATAATCCCATCGTAATCTCCGTTATCAAGCTTTTTTAGTCTTGTATCTATATTTCCCCTTAGATCCTTTATTAATATATCATTCCTTAGTGTTTTTAATTCTTTTATTCTTCTAAGGCTTGATGTGCCTATTACAGATGATGCCTCAAGATCATTCAATGAATGCTGTGATATTAAAACATCCCTTGGGTCATCCCTCTTTAGAACAGCTGATATCTCCAGTGAATCATCGATAAAGGACGGTATATCCTTGGCACTATGCACGGCTATGTCTATCTCATTCTTTAGTATCATTCTATTCAAATCATCAACAAAGACGCCGGTACCACCAATACTGTAAAGCGGGCTGTCAAGATTTATATCACCCTTTGATGTAAAACCTTTAACCTCGGTTTCAATACCAAGCGAATCAAGCCTGTCCTTAACCATCATGGCCTGTATCATGGCAAGCTTGCTTGACCTTGTGCCTATCCTTATATGCAAGATACCGCCTCCTTTGCTGCCTCAATGGTTTTATTTAAATCATCACGCCCATGTGCAAAGCTGACAAAGTTTGTTTCAAACTGGCTTGGCGGCAGATAAACGTTATGATCAAGCATCTTTTTAAAGAATTTAAAGAATCTATCCTTATCAGATTTAATGGCATCATCGTATGTTTTAACCTCATTTTTATTGAAAAAGATCTGGAACATTGAGCCATAATGGTTTATATTAACGTCTATGTTTTTATCATTGAATATATCATAAAGAGATTTTACCAGATCTGCTGTATAATTATTTATCCTGCTGTAGTCCATGCCCTGGAGCTTTTCCATTGCAGCTATGCCGGCTGCCATGCTCAATGGATTTCCAGAAAATGTACCAGATTCATAGACGTTTCCTGATGGTGATATTAAATCCATGATCTCTGATGATGAACCAAATAAACCTATGGGTGCGCCACCACCTATGATCTTGCCCATTGTTGTAATATCCGGCTTTATATTTATTATATCCTGGTATCCAGAGAATGCAAATCTAAAGCCTGTTATAACCTCATCAAAGATTAGAAGTGAATTGTATTTATTTGTTATCTCCCTTAGGAATTCAAGGAAGCCGAGCTCAGGATTTATCACACCGATATTTCCAAGAATGGGCTCGGTTATAACCGCTGCTATATCATTTCCGTATTCATTAAATAATGATTCTATGCTGTTCTCATCATTGTATTTGCCGACAAGAACAGTTTTTGTTATTTCCTCTGGCACACCGTTTGATGATGGAACCCCAAAGGTCATTGTGCCACTGCCTGATTTTATTAAGGCATAGTCATGTGCTCCATGGAAGCCCCCCTCCATCTTTAATATGTACTTTCTTTTTGTGTATCCACGGGCAAGCCTTATTGCATGCATGGTTGCCTCGGTTCCTGAATTTGTAAACCTCATCTTTTCTATTGATTTAACATGGTTTTTTATTATATTTCCAAGCCTTACCTCGTTTTCTGTTATTGAACCAAATAATATTCCGTTATCGGCCTGCCTTTTTATAGCCGAAGCAACGTCAGGATCGGCATGGCCAAGTATCATCGGCCCAAAGCCAAGGGAATAATCAATGTATTCCTTTCCATTAACATCATAAATCCTTGATCCACGGCCCCTTTCAAACATGACAGGCACAGGCCTGTAAAATCTCACAGGTGAATTCACACCTGACGGAAAAAGCTTTAAAGCCTCGCTGAAAAGATCATCGCCCTTCATGGTTATATATTATAATAAATTATTTTAATTAATCTACAACCTCCTCTATTAATTCTATGTATGGATCCTCGCTTGATATTCTTATCCTTGCATTTAATGGTATTATCATCTGCTCCTCACCATGTCCAAAGGGTGCGCCGTAAAGCGATGTCTTGTTAAGCTCGTTCATGTATTTTTGAACAACGTCCTCTATTGACGGCATTGGCTCCTCCTTATCAAATATGGCCTTGAAATCGCCAAAGACAAAGCCATTGAACTTGTCAAGTATGCCGGCAAGCTTCATGCTGAAAAAGTATCTATCGATATCTCCTGTTGTTACATCCGTATCCTCTATAAAGAATATCCTGTTATCAGGCTCCGGGAGGTAATTTGTTCCAAGCAGTGAGGCAACCAGTGATATATTTGTCCCAAGGGATATGCCGTCAACGGTTCCAGGTATTATATATTTTATTATACGATCCTCGTATATATTTATCTTCTGTGATTTACCCATTAGCACATCAAGGAAAGATTTAAAGGTTGGCTTGTTCATTTCTTCTATATCGGATGCAACCATGGGGCCATGGAACGTTATTAAATTTGTATTCCTGTTTATCGCAAGGTGCAATGCGGTTATATCGCTGTAGCCCACAAAGATCTTTGGATGCTCCTTTATTACATCGTAATCTATTAATGGAAGAATATGTATGCTGCCGTAGCCACCACGTGCACATATTACCGCCTTGACGTTATCATCCCTGAAAGCGGCCATTAATTCATCGGCCCTCTCCTTTGCAGGTGCTGCAAGATCATTTCTCTGCACAAGCTTTTTCAGGTTTCTGCCAAGTGAAACCTTGAATCCAAGCTTCTTTAACCTTGCAACGCCCCTTGAAAGTCTCAGAAGATCAGGCGCACTTGCCGGTGCTATAACACGTATCTCATCACCCGGTTTTAGCCTCTCAGGCCTTATTCGATTCATTAAAATCACTCCTAACCTTTTTTAATATTTCAGGATCGTTTATTATTCTAAGCACTGAATTGCATGTTGCCCTTATTGCCTTTATAAGGTTCTCAGATGCATTATATGGGTCCGCGGCAAGCCTGAACTCCTCAGAATGCCCTGGCAGGTTATTTCCTATTTTTACATCTATATGGCCTGTTGGAACCCTTAGGCTTACATTTGCCTCGTCGGTGCTTCCTGAGGCTATTTCATCGGATTTATCTATATTGTATGGTCTTATATTTATCTTTTTTAATTCGTCCTCTATAATATTATCAATGGTATAATTATGTTTGTATTCAGAGTAAACTGGCATTAAATCCCTTATAATCAATTTTGTTCCAAAGCCCTCTGATATCGATTTAACAAGCCTTTTTACCTTTGACACAAATCTTATAAGAAAATCATATGATGTTGATCTTATATCAACCTCAAGAACAGCTTTGTCAGGAACGACATTTGATGCCTTTCCGCCTTCCTTTATTATCATACCTATAACTATATGCCTGTCATTTCTTGCCCAGTCACGCAGGCTGTTTATTGCATTATAAGATGCGACAAGTGCATCCAGTGCATTTATGCCATGGCATGGCGATGCTGCCATGTGTGATGCCCTTCCTATAAATGTAAACTCCATCTCTGCATCTGCAAGTGCCTTTGAGCCAACGGCCCAGCGGTCATCGGGATGCATGCCAATAACAAAATCCAGATCATCAAATGCACCCTTTGATGCCATTATGGCCTTGCTGCCGGCGTATGGCCCTATACCCTCCTCGGATGGGGTTCCAAAGACAATGATCTTTCCGGAATTTATCATCTTTGATAGAATCACTGCTGTGCCGTATGCCCATGCCGATATTAGATTATGGCCGCAGGAATGGCCATTGGGCAGGGCATCATATTCTGCAAGCAGTCCAATGTATGGTCTACCATCACCGAACTCTGCCCTGAATGCCGTGTCCATGTTCATGAATGGCATTTCAACATAGAAGCCTGCATCCTCAAGCCTTTTTGATATAAGGCCAGATGATTTATATTCGCTGCTGCCAAGCTCAGCAAAATCATATATTGATTTTGATAATTTTAATATATCATCTTTATAATCCAAAAGGTAATCATTAACACCCTTCATGGATAATAATATCAGCTATCTTTATAAATCTTTTATTATTAAATACTACCAAGCTGTGATTTTATGATTTCAGAGCAGTAATCTATGAACTTCTTTTCAGTATCAAGGGGTATTACCGCACCGGCTGCTATGTCATGGCCGCCACCTGAGCCACCAACCCTCTGGGAAGCCTCCCTCATAACAACGGATAGATTAAGCCCCCTTGAAACCAGATGCCTGGTGCCCCTGGATGAGACCTTTATGTTCTCTGTTCCTGCATTGAAGCCTATTATCGGCTTTTTAACATCAAAAAGGTAAAGGGCCATTGTGCCTGTTATTGGCCCGGCCATCTCTGACTCCGGTGCATAGAAGTATCTTAAATAATCATTTTCCTTTATATTATTTTTTGATCTGTATATATAATCTATTAATTTGGTTTTAAATATCCTTCTGTTGGAATTCATCTCGTTCTCAACGCTTTTATCACCAAGAAAATACTGAACCGGTATCGAATTAGCACCTATCCTGCTGTTTCCATCAATGATATCGCTTAAAAGCTTTGATGACATTTTTATTTCATCGAACATTATAACGTCTGTTTCAAGGTATTTTATACCATCGATACCGATATTCTGTGATAATAATCTAAGTGAAAGGGCCTTTCCAAGCCTTAACATCTCGGCATTATCAAGGTCATAAACATGCTTTTCAGGATCTATATTTAATGATGAGAGCATTTCATTCACATTATCAGGATAGCCCGTTAAATTATAAAAGAACGGATCTGTTGAATAGGTTATTGCCTCATGTATATTAGAACCGTCTATGTTTATCATGTGAAATGTTTTGTTTTTATTGTATTCATTATAAATGGATGCATTAAGGCCCTTAAAGCCACCTATATCCTGCTTATCGGCCATCACACCGGATACAAAGAACGGTAATAGATCCTTATTATCCTCGTTCATTGTTAGTGCCATGAGAAAGGCCATGGTTGCGCCGCAGGCCTCTGTCGTTCCATTGTATCCAAAATCCCTTGCATTTATGTTTATTCCAGGTGCTTTAAAATCACGATGAAAATGGTGATCAAGTATAACATAATTATTATAATCAGATATGAACTGGGCCTGATCAGATCCGGCATCAACCATTATTGTAAAAACGTCCTTTTCCTCCTCGTATAGCTGCCTGAAGCCCTTTTCATCAAGGCTGCTTACATAGCTTAAATGGAACTTTATGCCCTCCCTTTTCAACGCGTTTGTTAATATAATGGCGGAGCTTACACCATCACCATCGTAATGGGCAAGAATCCTAACGTAATCATTTTCACGTATTTTTTCCGAACCTTTCTTTAAAAGGCTGTAAAAATCATTATTTATTATATCATTAATCATTGCAGGACTCTCTCAAGAGACCAATCCTGTGGAAGCCTTGACGTCCTTTTGTAATACCTTATTAATCTTAACATTTTTGACATTATTAACTGTGCCTTTCTCCTATTGTTCATATCGTGCTTATTTAATGAAAGGTGCTTCATTGCCCTTTTGTACCTCTCTATCAATGCCTGTAAATCCTCTGGGACATCTGATTCAAGATTATTCTCTTTTAATACCTGGCCAAGCTTCATGTGAAGCACCGGCCTTGTTCCTGGAATTGCATACTGATCCCTTAATCTTATACCAATCATTGACTTTGTCATGCCCTGCTTTCTCATCTTAACTATCATTTCCTTTATTTCATCATCACTGTACTGTATCCATGAAGGTCTTTCCTTTACCTCAATACGTTTTGATCCTGATTTTCCCCTCTTCCTTGTGTGCATTCGTGCCATATTTATCCATAGGGTATTATTTTCATAAATTTATCCTTTTTTGTTTTTATAATTAAAATACAACGATGGATATTTTAAATTTAATAATTTTAGGATTCAGCCTTTTATTATTAATCTTTATAATTCAGGTTATGGGAGCACTGGGATTTGAACCCAGATCTACGGGTCTCTTCCTGTTTCATAGTTCCAGTCAATCATCATGAAATCAGTTGACCCTCTCGCTAATCACAAACTGACTGGAGCCCGCTAGGATGCCTGATTACCCCATGCTCCCATGCATATAGGGTATTATTTTTTAATATAAATATTATGGTGTTTTATCTATTTATTGTTTTATCCTGAAATTAGTTCCTATTTAAAGACAACTTAAATATAGGAACTATAAACTAATTTAAACAGTTGAAGTAGGCATTGATAATATTTTTATAATAATAAATAAAAACATAATATTGCAATATGGTTAATATATAATTTATAACACATGCAAGAGCAATATAATATTATATTATTAATTAAAAGAGGAAATTATGTAATTATCAATATATAATAGAAATCACTTTTATAATATACAAGAAAATTAAATGTTAAGAATATAAATATGGGAACTAATTTCAGGATATCATAGTTTTATCTATTTATAAAAAGAATATTATAAATAAAAACCATGCATGAATTTAATTTTCGAACTTGATAAATATATTATAATGTTATTGTCAATTTTTGATCTATATAATAAAAATACAATTATAATGGAAAATATAATTTCCAGCACATCTTAATAAAATATGAATCCAGTGTATATAAATATAAGTGGGCCTGGCCGGGCTCGAACCGGCGACCTCCTCCGTGTGAGGGAGACGTCATACCACTAGACCACAAGCCCAAAGCTAAATTTCTAAACTTTATATTAATCTTTTTAATACTTTATTACAATTAATTTTATAAAATAATTTAAATATTTTATAGCTTTGATATAAAAGTTTAAAAATATTGATTCAATGCATTATATGATTCCGCAGAAAGTATGCATGATTTATGAATGCATATGACGACACGGAACCTATAAATGGCCACGCCATAATGGGCCTCGGATTCAGTTTATGGTGTGTCACCCTGCTGTGAAAATCCGATCAGCGGCTGGCTAAGAATTCCCTGTGGGTCAGGAAATTATGAAACGTGATTAATTTCCGTTAAAACAGGGAAAAGGTGAAAGCAATGGAAGTAAAAGTGCAGAGTGATGATTTAGAATACGTTGTAAGCACGGTAAGATCATATATAAATTCATATGAAACCGATGTTAACCCGCTTTACATTAGGTTTTATTTCTTTGAGAGTGACAATCCACTCCTGGATGAAAATTTTGACGAGATAAGAAAGATTCTTGTTCCAAGTGGATACATACCTGCTGTTATCAAGGGCCCTGAAAACTACATAGAGGTAACAAGAAGGCCAAAGGAGAATTATAGAAGCATCTACGTTAATATTATAATGCTTGTTCTTACGCTTTTATCGACAGTATACGTCGGATCTATATACGCAGCAAGCTTTGTTAGGCCAGGACCATACTATGAGTTTTACAAGCTATTGTACGGCTTTGTATTCTTCTCATTGCCATTAATGTTCATACTTGGCATACATGAAACGGCGCATTATCTTGTTGCAAGAAGATACAGGGTAAACGCATCACTGCCATTTTTTATACCATTTCCATATATTATAGGCACCTTTGGTGCATTTGTTTCTTTAAGGGATCCAATACCGGATAGAAAGGCCATGACCGAGATTGGTGCTGCAGGCCCAATAGCAGGCTTTCTTGCATCAATACCATTGATGTTTCTTGCACAGTACTTTGAAAAGGTTATAAAGCCTGTAAACAATGTAATACCATTTCAGTTAAATTATCCATTGATCTATAAGCTCTTCGGTATTTTTGAGCCTGTTAAGGTTCCGGTTTTTCCAATGGTCTTTGCAGTCTGGGTTGGTATCTTCGCAACGGCAATGAACTTAATACCCGCAGGGCAGCTTGATGGTGGTCACATCGTAAGGGGTCTCCTTGGGTCAAGGGCATATATATTAAATTACATCTTTCTTGGCTTCCTCTTCTACCTGGCAATAGTATACAATTATCTTGGCTGGCTCTTTCTGGCTCTTTTCGTTATATTTCTTGGTCTTGTCCATCCACCTGCATTGAATGATTACGCAAGAATAAAAATGCGCGATGTTTTCATAGGCATCTTCTGCCTGCTAATGTTTATAATTACATTCACACCGCTGCCCATAAAACCATAGAAAAATTTATTTTTCATTAACAAATAGCATTCCGTGGAAACATACACGGATTTTATTAATTACATTAATTCAAATTTAGATGAAATAAGATCAAACCTAATAATTGCAGGTGATTCATACGATTATAATATTTACAAAAAAAATTTTGATAAATACTTTCATTATTATAGGAGTAATAAAGATCTAAAGAATAAAAGGATACTTGCCGTGGACAGCTCAATCTTCTCAAGGCAGCTTTACAGCGGCATGGTCTTTATAATGGCAAGGGCATACTCATTTTCAAATAAATTTGTTGAAAAGACCTTTTCTGCTGGCATCTATGATCTAAATCCAATGGAGCTTAGAAACTTCGAGATACTTTTAATGGAGCACCTTGAGCATAAATGCGTAATAAAAAGCATTGAAAATGAAAGATACGATTATATCTTTATCGATGGTTCATACAAGAGCAGGCTAAATCATTTTAACATTGATTTAAAGATACCGGGCAATGAATCATTCATGCGTGAATACTTTTCAACAATGAATGAGATGATCTCAATGGCAAGGGAGAAAGGCATTGACCTAATTTATATAGCAAAGAGCAGTGTAGATAATTCGTTTAGAAACCTTCTTATTAATGGTTTAAGCAATGATGAAAAATCAAGATTAAGAAATGCCAGCGATCATTTGATAATAAAATCACTTGCAAAGGAACCGGGGTACACTGAACCCGTAATAGAAAGTTCAGGGAAATACGCAATAATGGATATACTACCTGAAATAACAGATATACCATTAAAAATAAACGTTGTTTCAAACAGGTTTCTTAACAATAATGCCAGTGTATATGATATAGTTGATTTAATATTCTACGGATACAATGGTTACAGGAATTATAATATATGGCTTTACTACGTTGATAGAATGGTAAAGTTCAGAAAAAAGGAGGTTGAAAACCTTT
This sequence comes from Picrophilus oshimae DSM 9789, assembly GCF_900176435.1. Classification (NCBI taxonomy): domain Archaea; kingdom Methanobacteriati; phylum Thermoplasmatota; class Thermoplasmata; order Thermoplasmatales; family Picrophilaceae; genus Picrophilus; species Picrophilus oshimae. The sequence continues at coordinate 29,040 of NZ_FWYE01000005.1, read as the reverse complement.
ATATGCGTACATTTGAAAGGTTAACAGGAATACCATTCTATGAGAGCAGGGGTGATAGGCGTGCAAGAATCCATGTCTGAGATTGGTTATGTTATTTCAAGCTCCGGTGATGATTTAAGCTTCGTTTTAAACCCGGGCGAAAACGTGAGGCGCTGGGATTATGTATCTGTTTTTAATAACGGCGAGATCATAGGAAGAATAATATCAATAGAATCAAGAAGCCAGCTGGTGGATTTAAATACAGACTATAAGAGCATGAAGAGGTACATTGAAAATAATATAAATGATAGTACAAACATATGCCATGTTCAGATACTTGGCCATGTCGTTAATGATAATGTTAGAAACTCCAGGGAGATCATAAATATTGGAACGCCGGTGTATCTATCAAACAGCGACACGCTTTCAAGGATCTTTTCATTCAATGATGAGGAGTCATTAAAAATAGGAAAATTAATGGATTCAAACATTGATGTCTCAATAAATATAAATGGCCTGAGAAGGCATGTTGCAATACTTGCACAGACAGGCGCTGGTAAAAGCCATACGGCCGGTGTTATCATAGAGGAATTAATCAAGAAGGGCGTCTCTGTAATCGTTCTGGACCCACATGCGGATTATGTTTTCATGAAAAAAACTCATGATGATAAAATATACAATGAAAACGTCATGGTTTTTAGAACACCAATGAGCACTGGCCGCTACGGCAGCGAGGTTGGAATAGTCAATACATTCACAATAAGATTCCAGGATCTTAATCAGGAGGATCTCTGCGGCATAATGGATATAAATGAATCCTGGGCAAATTTAACGGGCATAGTCAACGATATCTTTGACAACATGAAGGGCCAGCATGATTACGATGATTTTATGGAAACTGCAAAATCCCTTGGAGAAAACTATAATAAAATAAGAAACCGTTTAAGGTATCTTGAAAAAATAAAAGGCGTCTTTTCAAATAAATCGACAGGGATCAATGATTATCTATCACCTGGAAGGCTCTCGATTCTGGATCTTTCAGGCCTTGATGAATACCTTGCCGATTACTTTGCATGGCGCATACTTAACACTGTATATGACGCAAAGTTCTCAAATGATTTTAAGTACCCGGTCTTTGTTGTTGTTGAGGAGGCTCACAGGTTCGTGCCCCCAAGGGAACGTGGAAGGACAAAAACCGGTGAGATAATAAAGAAGATCGCAGCCGAGGGCAGAAAATTTGGTATATTTTTAATAGTAATAACACAGAGGCCAGGGAAGATAGATCAGGACGTCCTGAGCCAGTGTAATTCACAGATTATACTAAGGATAACGAACCCGGCAGATCAAAATGCAGTTATAAACAGCAGTGAGAGTATAACCGAGTATATTATAGAGGATCTTCCATCACTTGACATAGGCGAGGCAGTGCTAACAGGCGAATTTGTAAAGATGCCATGCATTGTAAAGATAAGAAACCGTGAGACAAGGGCCGGTGGCTCCGATATAGATATAATATCTTTGCTAAGAATGGCCCGCGATGAAATAGATTCAATGAACGATCCCAGGAAAATAAAGGAAAGAAATAAAAAGCTTCTGGGTGATCTTTAATGGTGAGATTTATACATTTTTCTGATACACATCTGGGTTACAAACAATATATGATGGATGAACGTGAAAACGATTTTTATGAGGCATTCAACGAGGCAATAGACATAGGCATAAATGAACATGTTGATTTCTTTGTTCACTCTGGAGACCTTTTTGATACCTGGCTGCCATCAAACAGGGCAATGAATGAATTTAAAAAGGCCATGCTAAAATTATATGAAAGGAACATCGATATGTACCTTATAATGGGCGATCACGACAGGCCAAAGCGCCGTGATGAGGTCGCTTCCAGGATCTTTGATTTTCTTGGGGTTCATTTACTTGGCTACGATGACCTTGATGTTGTAAGAAAAAAATTTGATGAGGAAATAATAATATCAGGAATATCAAACATGAAGGGTTTAAGGATACCGCAGCTTCTTGAGCTTTATAAAAAGGCCGATGTTATTGCAGAATCAGAGAAAAATTCAGTTTTAATATCCCATGAGGGTGTCTCACCATATTTTATAAAGGAGCAGAGCGAGGTTGATTCAAGCGATCTCCCTGTAAATTATACATACCTGGCCTTTGGGCATATACATGATTCAAAATTAATAGATAATAAAAAGCCTGTTTTTTCATACGCAGGCTCAACAGAAATAAATGATACAAATGAATTAAATCATTTTAAAAAATACGGAAAATCTGTAAACCTCGTGGATATAAACAGCGGAACTGCATCTGTAAGCAGGATAAAACTTAACAGCACAAGGTACCAGGATTTAATAAAAACGGATAATATAAATTTGATAATCGATCTTGATAAATCACTTGAAAATGCAACCGGCATAAAGAAGCCGCTGATAACATTGATAATAAATACCGAGGATAAAGAATACTCAAGGAAGGTTCTTGCCATGTATAATCAAAAGGCAGAGATAAGATGCCTTTTTAACAAATCAGTAAACATGCCTGAAAATCCTGTAAAATCAGAGAGAAAATTAATAGACTACTTCCACGGATACTTCCATGATGATAAAAAGGCCGAGCTTGCATATAATATTTATACCTCAATAAAAAACGAGAGCGTTGATGATGCCTACGAAATTATTAAAAAGATGCTTTTAAGGTAGATAAACATGATAATAAAATCATTAAAATTAAAAAACTTTGTCTCATACGATGATGCTGAAATAGAGTTCACACCAGGAATAACAATTATAACAGGAAAAAACGGTGCCGGGAAGACAAGCATTGTTGACGCAATAAAGTTTGCGCTGTTTACCGAAACAAGGAATTCAGAGAAAATCGAGGAGATGGTAAAGAAGGGTAAAAACAATCTATCAGTAATGCTTGAATTCTACATTGGCAATGATGTTTACCAGGTTTTTAGATCCTACAAGTTTGGCAAAGGCTCAAGGCGTGAATCATACATAAAAAAGAACAATGAGATCATTGCGGAGGGTTTTGATCAGACAACAAAAGCCATTGAGAATATACTCGGCATATCAAAGGACGTTTTTAAAAACTCAATCTTCGTTGGCCAGGGTGAGATGGATTCTTTAATATCAGGAACACCAAAGCAGAGAAAGGAGATATTTAGCGAGATACTTGAAATAAACTCATTATCAAGGAATGCCGATAAATTAAAGGATGTATTAAAAATGCTTAGGCCAGAGATATCAAATATAAACGATGTTGAGGAAAAGCTCAAATCAAGTAATCTTGAACTGGAAAATATTAAAAAATCACTGGCCGATGATGAGAAAAGCCATTCCATTACTTTAAAGGAGATAGAAAGATTAAGCATTGTTTATCAGAATGCCATGGATGATTATAATAATGCAAAATCCGCAATGAACGAGCTCTCATCCCTGGAGGATATGAAAAACAGGCTAAACAGCGATATTAAAACTGCAGAGAGTGATCTTTCCATGGAACTGGAAAAAAACAATTACTATAAAGAACTTGAGGAGAGGCACATGAAAATAATTAACGATCCTGTTTATAAAAACAGGAATTACATAAATGATTATTTTAAATACATTAATGATATTGAAAACAAAAAACAGATCCTTTCAAATATAGATGCAGAAATAAACAAATACCATGCAATTATTAAAAAATTATCAGTTCTTGAAAAGGATTACAATGATTATATAAAAAAGAAAAGTGAGTATGACGATCTAAATAATCAAATTTTGGAGCTTGAAGGATACCATATGGATTACAATGGCTATTTAAAATCATACGAATCACTAAACATGAAGATCAGAGAATATTCAATTAATATCGATCCTGACGCAATAAAAAAGGAATTAAATGAAATCAATGTTAAACTTCAGGATTATTCATCAAAAGTATCATCATTAAATCAAAGAAAAAGATCCTTGATTGAAAACCTTGATGAACTATCCAGGAATATGGAGATATTGAACGGTCAGAGCGTATGCCCGGTCTGTGGCACAACCCTTGGAGAAGACAAAATTAATCATATAATAAATGATTACAATAATAAAAAATCCGGGATTGAATCAAAAATAAGAGAGATAGAGATCGATGTAAAAGATATAAATAATAAAATCGTCGATCTAAAAAAAAGGAAGGAATATCTTGAATCAGAAGAAATAAACAAAAGTATAAATGAATATAATAAAATTGAATCAGCAAGGCACGATCTCGAGGACATTAAAATTAAAATAAATGAATTAAAGGATAAAGAGGATAAATACAATGAGATAAAAAATAGGATTAAATCATTAAAAGAATCAATAGAAATCCTTGATTCAAGGAGAACATCATACCTAAATCTGTTATCGCAAAGGGATCTAATAGACATAGACACGAATCAGTCAAGATCCAATGAGATAAAATCGCAGATAAATGATCTGGAGTCAGGGTTACAGGAGATTATAAAAATCATAGGTTTTGAACCTGACAGAAGTTGTATTGATAAAATAAGGGAAATGGAGAATGAGGCGAATAATTATAACAATAAATACAATGAGATACAGGAAAATAAAATTTTAATTGAAAAATTAAGGGGAAAGATTGATAACTATAAAAAGCAGATTGCCGAGATCGATTCAAGGATCCCGGATTTAAAGACTATAACATCAAGAATTAATGATATTGAGGATAATTATAATAAAAGCAGAAAGGCCCTTGATGATGCAAAGGCAAACAGGGCAAGGCTCGAGGCAACAATAGAGATCAATAGAACCAGGATAAATGAGCTTTCAGACAGAATAAATGAAATTAATGAAACCCTTGAATCAATGAAAAAGATAAAAGCCGCGATAGGCTTTCTTGATGAACTAAGGAACGCCCTTGATGTCAGCGGAATACAGTCAATGATAAGAAAGGAGGCATCGCAGGCAATGACCTCGCTTGTTAGAAAATACCTTTTTGAATTCAACTTTGATTTTGATGATATAGATATAGATGAGGATTTTAACATAAAGGTTTCCCAGAGATCCATGGTTCAGGACATTGATTCATTAAGCGGTGGGGAAAAAACAGCGCTCTCACTGGCATTAAGACTTGCGGTTGCAGAGTATGCATTAAATAATAAAAGTTTTATAATAATGGATGAGCCCACAAACTATCTCGATGAGGACAGAAGAACAAATCTAAAGGATATAATACAGTATTCATTAAGGCAGTCAGGAGATATAGATCAGTTAATAATGATAACGCATCACAGCGATATGTCATCCGTTGCCGATGTTTCATACGAAATTGATAAGTCCTCAGGCTCATCAAAGATTATACCATTATAATATTAAATTTCTTATTGAATAATATAATATTTATGATTAATATTTCATTTACATGGAATTCGATGATATATTATATGCAAAATCAGTTGTATCAAGGTATCTGCACAGGACGCCTGTTTTTCATTCAAAGACCTTCAGCGACATGTTCCACGGGGATATATTTTTTAAAATGGAGAATTTCCAGAAGACCGGCTCATTTAAATCAAGGGGTGCGGTTACAAAGTTCTCAAGGTTAAGCGATGAGGAACTAAAAAACGGTGTCATAACGGCAAGCGCTGGAAACCATGCGCAGGGCGTTGCATATGCCGCATCGATCTTTAAAACAGATGCAAAGATAGTAATGCCTGAAAACACAACACCGGCAAAGGTAAACGCTGTTGAGGCATACGGCGGCCATGTAATACTAACCGGGAGCTCATACGATGAATCACATAGCCATGCATTAAAAATAGCAATGGATGAAAATAGAACATTTATAGAGGCATACAATGATGAGGCCATTATAGCAGGCCAGGGTACAATAGCACTTGAGCTCTTTGAGGATCTTGGAAATCTTGATCAGATAATAGTGCCCATTGGGGGTGGCGGTTTAATATCCGGGATAGCCTTTGCCGCAAAGCACATAAATCCAAATGTAAAAATCATAGGTGTCGAATCAGAAAAGGCAAATGCAATGATGCTATCATTAAGGGAAAACAGAATAGTTCCATACACAAGCTCTGATACAATAGCCGATGGCATAGCCGTGAAATATCCCGGGGATATAACATTTGACATTGTAAAAAACTATGTTGACGATGTTGTTACAGTAAATGATGAAAGCATAGCCTATTCATTGTTTAAACTGCTTGAGCGTGAAAAGGTTCTTGTTGAGCCATCCGGGGCAGTTGGTCTTGCCGCACTCTACGAGGGTAAGATAGACTCAGAATCAAAGAAAACTGCAATAATACTATCAGGCGGAAACATAAATTTTCTGCTGCTATCAAAAATTATATACAAATCCATGGAGATGGAGAATAAATTAATAAGGCTTGAGTTCAACCTTCCTGACAGGCCGGGAACCATGGTAAAAATAGTAAACGCAATATCAAGCGTTGGCGCAAATATATACCATGCCGAGGTCGATAATTTAAAAAAGAACACGCCTATAGGCTATCAAAATCTTACATTTACCGTAAACATAGTTGACGCAAATAGAATAGAAAAACTATTGAACGCACTGGACTCCCTTGGATATAAATATAATATAATAAATTAATACCTTATCTGAAAATCGTTATATTTAACATCATCATCAAAATAATCGATTTTTTCTATATATGCTATGCCTTTTATGTATTCAATGATCCTTTTTATTTTTTCCTCATCTCCCTGAAACACGGCCTCAACTGTTCCGTCATCACGGTTTTTGATATAACCCGATAATCCAAGGCTTTTGGCCATTGAATAGGTCCTGGCCCTGAGGCCTATGCCCTGAACCCTACCATGGAATATGTACATATTAAATAATTCAATTCTTGCTTATCAAGGTTACCGTGTCCTCATCCTTTAATTCATAATCAAGGCCAACACGCATTTCCGCCTTTCTGTTTGGACCTGAAATTATGGCATATCTAAAGCTGTTAAGCATCTCCCTGCTTATCTTCCTGCAAACCTCCCTGACCGTGGAACCATTGTTTAATATCATTGGCCTTTCATAATCAACCTCGCCTGACTTGTTTTTCATGTAAATTCTTATAAGATCAAGGTTATCAAAGATCTTTTCCTTTAATTTTTCTATGTTTATGTTTTTTTCAGCAGAAACCTCTATGTAGTCATTAAAGGACATTTCTATATCATCCAGTGGCCTGTTTGCCAGATCTATCTTATTAATAACGAGTATTGCCTTTATATAAACAATGTTTCCCTTAAAAAAGTCTATTAAATCGTCGTAATCTATATTCTCTCTTATATACAATGTTCCATTGACAACCTTAAACTCCTTTGCAATGTCCCTTATATCATCATCGCTCAGGTCTATGTTCCTGGGCTTGTATATTCTTAAACCGCCATAGTTGCTCTTCTTAAATGAGATATCCTTTCTCTTTTTATTTAATACTATGCCGGCCTTGTAAAGTTCAGATTTTATTCTGTCAAGACCTTTGGTTTCAGGATCGGTAACTATTAAAATCAGATCAGCGTTTCTCACTGCAGCAAGAACCTCACGGCCACGGCCGGCTCCAAGGGCCGCATTGTCTATTATTCCTGGCAAATCCAGAATCTGTATCTGTGCACCGCGGTAGTTCATGGTTCCAGGAACAATGGTTAATGTTGTGAATGCGAAGTTACCAACCTCGCTCTTTTTATTTGTTAATTTATTTAATAAAGAGCTCTTTCCAACGTTTGGATAGCCAACAAGGGCAACAGTGGCATCACCAGTTTTTGGAACATAAAAACCATGGCCTGAGGCCTTCTTATGGGCAGATTCCTCCATTTCAAGCTTTGATATCTTTGCCTTTAGGATGCCTATATGCTTCTCCGTTGCCTTGTTGTACTGTGTCCTCTTTATTTCCTCCTCAAGCTCCTTTATTCTTTCACCTATTGTGGGCATGTTCTCACCCTTAACATGTATAATATTATTGATTCAAAATCAAAGGTGCACCTCTTTATCTCTATGAATTCATAGTTTTTAAAATCGTTTTTTAATTTATTTATATCTGTTAAATCTGATAGTATAATATATATTGAACCGTTATCATTTAGATGCATGTAGGCATCCTTTAAAAACCTTGATGTAACATTGAAACCGTCTGAACCGCCTGACCATTTTATATCCTCGTTTTCCACAGGCAGATATGGCGGATTAAATATTATTGTATCATATTTATCATATATATTATCAAAAAGATCAGATTTTATTATTTTTATATTAACATGATTTATTCTGGCATTTTCCTTTATTAGATCTATAGCCTTATCATCTATGTCAGTTGCGGTTACATCGTGATTATTTAAAGCAAGGTTTACCGATATTATTCCTGTGCCAGCCCCTATCTCAAGAACCTTTTTGCCGCATTTTATATTGTCCATCATAAGATATGTGTCCTCTGCAGGCCTGTAAACATCATCATTGTATTTTATATCCACAGATTATGATATATTAAGAATATTTTAGTTTTTCACTCGAATTCTATCCTTACATACCAGTTGTTCTTTTCCTGCATAACCTGTGCCTTTACACCCCTTTTTGTTATCTCCTTATATGCATTTTCAGCCGAGGCCTGTGTAAAGTAAACAAGAAAAATGGAATCCAGACCGAACTCTGGCATTTTGCCAGAGCTTACTATTATATCCTTTATATTAGAAACAGTTTTAGAGAAGTTTTCAAGATCAACATGGAACGTTCCATTATTATACTTTGTTCTTGCAATATCCATTATGCCATTATATGTTATATCGCCTATCTTTTTATCTGCCCTGGCAGGCGATGTTCTAAGGCTCTGATATATGAAATATCCAGATATAATGAGTGCGATTATTGCTATTATTACCTGGCCAAATATATATGAGAATATTGCGGCCAGTAAAAACAGGACACCGAATATAATAAATGGATTCTTCATTCATCTTCCATATCAAATTTAGCATTAAAATGTTTTTATATAGATAATAATGATAATTAAATATTTATCATCAATCTAAAAATTATTTTGATCTTTTTGCAGCAAAATATAAAACACCGGATAATACAATCATGATTATATCAAGTATTATGCTGTCTATTGCTGATGGTGTCCATGGCAGTTTTCTATTGAATACCGGGGCTATTGTTATCCTGGATTCCAGAAGTAACAATGTATCAAGTATGTAAAAAACAAAGACCGGCAGGTAAAAATCCTTTTTTTCACTTACATAGATCATTGATGCAACTATTGCTATGGCTATTACGAAACCGAAGAATGCCTTTGCTATGTATGGTATCCTTATGCCAAGCAATGTCATATGTATCCCAGCCCATATGGAAGAGCCGAGAATGGCAAGCCATCTTAATGTATCAATAAATTTTGATGCCATGTGAATATTAAATAAATGATATTATTTAAATAATATTTGCAATTTATATGCAAATTATGTAAAAATCTGGACAAACTTTTATATTCAGGGCTTTATGTTGATATAAAATAATTATATCCTGAAATAGATCGATTCAATGGAATGATCGCACCTCTTTTCGATGATTGCGTTTGATCTAAAGATATTTTTTATTATATTTTCCCTGTAATTTTTAAGATTTATATTGCTCCACACATTTAATGCAATGTTTTTTAATGTTTTTTCATCCATGCCAACGAATCTGCTATAAAACGATTCTGAACCGGCATTTTTCACAAGATCAAGGAATCTTTTAATATACCATCTTTCAAGGCAGCCTTCATCAGATCTTATAAATATTATGAAATCCATAAGATTGTATGGCATAACAGGCACATTAAAATCAAAGAGTATGTTTATTCCATCGATTATTAATATCTCAGGAGAATCAATTGATATTAAATTATCCGTTACATCATAAACATCGTGTGAATACTCATAAACCTTTAGATTCTTAATACCAAGTCTGGCCATTTTAAGAAAATTCATCATATCGTTGATTCTGTAGCTTTCTGGAAAGCCCTTTCTATCAATAATGCCCTCATTTATAAGCTCATTATTCTTCTTAAGAAAGCTGTCTGTTGATATAATATCCACATTTTTTTTAAAAATTCTTGCAAAAATCTCGGAAAACGTTTTTGACATTACTGTCTTTCCTGCAGCTACAGATCCTGTTATTCCAAGTAAATATGGAACATCGCCCAAAATGGATGATCTCCTCTTAAGGGTTGCAAGCATGTTTATATATCCTGCCAGGGGAACGTATGCATTTACCAGATCTTTCCGATCCACCATTAAATTCATCTCAGGTAAATCACTTAAAATAAATCTTCTTAAATCAGGTCTGAAGTAAAAATCCATGATGAATCACACCATTATTGGATCAAGATCCATATTATTATCCCTGGTAAATACCATTGATAATACCAGAAGCAATGATGCCAGAAGTATTTCCAGGGACCATACAATTTTAATGCCAAGGATCTCTCCTGGAATTAATATTAAAAGTATTGCCAGGCCTCCCGGTATAGCACCAAAATTATAAATAAACCCGGTTGCGGTGGATCTGTACTTTTTGCTAAATGATTCTGATAAAAATTCAGGTATTAGCGAAAATATCATTGCCTCAAGGAATGCCTGGATGCTGAACATTGCAATAAAAATATATATATTTCTTGTGTAACCAATTATAATAAATAACCAGGAGGTTGCAAGGAATATGAATGAATATAATATTATTCTTTTTTTAATGTTTTTATTTAATGAAATGTAACCGCCAAAAATGACACCAAACAGGGATACACCGTTTATTATAATCAATGCATATAGAAGGTTTCCGCCAAGATTTAAAAGATTCTCACTGCCTGCAGGATAAAAGAGAAGGTTCCAGTGTTTATAAATAACAATGCTGACATGAATGTAATTATGTAAAATAATCTGCCCTTATTTTCATTTAACATTGCTGTAAATGGCCTTTTCTCAATTTTTCCGGATGCAGCCATATCAATAAAAACATTTGTTTCCCTTGATATTTTTCTTAGTAATAGTGTTATAAGTCCTGGTATTAACGATGTAAGAAGCAGGATGCGCCATCCATATATTATAAAAATATTATTGCCAGTGATATATAATATTATAAGGTCCACGGTAACAACCATTAAATAGCCCATGCCATAGCCGCTCTGCATAAATGCGCCGGTAAGCGGCCTTGATGATCTTCCTGACGATTCCATTGAAAATGCAGAACCGGCACCATACTCTGAACCGGCAAACATGCCCTGTATAAATATTAATATGTAAAGTATGGTCGGTGCTGCAATGCCAATGGTTTTGTATCCAGGTATGAGTCCTATGGATGCCGACGAAATCGAAAATCCAAGTATTGAAAATGTTAAAAGAAAGTGCCTTCCCCTTTTGTCGCCGAGCCTGCCAAAAATAACGGAGCCTATTGATCTGGCAAAACCACCAAAACTTACCGGTATAAGTACAATTATGAACCTTAAAGATCCAAGGTACCCGGGCAAAAAAACAGGTGCCATATATGAAAATACAAGCAAATACGATATCGATGTGTATCCGTCAAGCAGCCATCCTCCCCAGGCAGCCATTACCTGCAACCTTTGCGAGTACATTAAAATCACCATTAAGAGCCTAGTCAGTATTATTCAACATACAAAGAAACACTGATTTACGATCTGTAATTTATTAAATGTATTAAAATATCACGCTGAGATTATATAAAAATCACCTTTAAATAAAACTTTTAAAATTCCATTTTATAATGTTTTATGCGCGGCCTTAAAAATAAAAATGTTATAGTAACAGGTGGTTCAAAGGGCATTGGTGCTGCAATAGTATCAAGATTTATTGATGAGGGTTCAAATGTCTTTTCGATATCTAGAAGCATGCCTGAAAAAATGATAAATAAAGTAAAATATCTAAAATGCGACGTTTCAAATGAGGATGAAGTTTACAATACAATAAATGAGATATCGTCACAGTGCGGGAATATAGATGTACTTGTTAACAACGCCGGCATTGAAAAATATGCCAGCCTTGGAAAAACAGATTCAGGGACATGGAATGAGATAATAAACACAAACATGAACAGTGTATTTTATGTATCAAGGGAGGTAATAAAACACATGAAAACAGGCTCAATTGTAAATGTATCATCTGTTCAGGCCAATATTGTTACCAGAAACGCAGCGGCATACGTAACATCAAAACATGCAATAATAGGAATAACAAAGAGCATTGCCGTTGATTATGCACCAGCGATAAGGTGCAATGCAGTTCTTCCAGGAACAATAGATACACCACTTGTTGATATGGCTGCAATGCTTGAGGTTGGAAAAGACCCGGAAAAGATAGCAAGAAAGAAGCTTGAATGGGGCAATCTCTATCCAATGAGGCGCATAGGCAGGCCTGATGAGGTTGCATCCGTTGTTGCATTTCTTGCATCAGATGAATCATCATTTATAACCGGGTCATCAATATACGTTGACGGTGGTCTCAGCGTTCTTGCACCTGTGAGCACACCAGATAAATAATTAATAAGAAAAGCTTTTTTTAGATCCTATGATTTAGAAATAATGGAAAAAATCAATCTTGAGGACATTCCAGAAAAGCTTCCCAGCAACGTTAAATGCATCGATGAGCTTATGAATGGCGGTCTTGAGCCCGGGATTATTACCGAGATCTATGGCCAGGGCGGTTCAGGGAAAACCAATATATCAATGATCTTTGCAAGATCTGTCCTATTATCAGGGAAACGTGTTATTTACATAGATACAGAGGGCTTTTCAACCGAAAGGTTCTCACAGGTATGCCCTGATAAAAGTCTTTACAAAAACATGGTTCTATTCAGGGCATCATCAATAGATGACCAGGATCTTGCAATAATAAGATCAGAAAAACTCATGAAGGAAAAGAATTATTCACTTTTAATACTTGATTCACTGACAAGCTTTTTTAGAATAGAAAAGGGAAATGACATATCATCAAGGATGTCTGGCTTTGAAAAGGAGCTTGGCATGTTAAATAATATAGCAGTTAGGTATAACATACCCGTGCTTTTGACAAATCAAATCTATGAGGACATAGACAAAAAAAGCCTTGAGCCCTTTGGTGGCTTTTTTATAGACCATTCAATGAAGGCCATATACAAGCTGGAAAAGATAAATAATAAAAGAAGAATTGAGATAGTAAAGCACAGGTCCATTAAAGAAGGCTTATATACAACATTTATAATAAATGACAGCGGAATATCATGCGAGTGATACCATGGGGGTAAATCTATCATCTATATTAATAAAGCATGAAACGAGTTTAAAGGACAATTCCGGATCAATAGTTTCAGTGGATGCATATAATATTATATACCAGTTCCTGAGCAGCATCCGCGGTGATGATGGCGAGCCGTTAAAGGATTCAAATGGAAACATAACATCGCATCTATCAGGTATATTCTACAGGACATCAAATCTTCTGGAAAATAATATAAAACCGGTCTATGTCTTCGATGGAAAGCCATTTCATTTAAAATCCGAGACATTAAGGGAAAGATCATTAATCAAGGAAAAAAATATTATGAAACTTGAGGAGGCCATTGCAAGCAATGATGATGCAAAAATAAGGTCACTGTCATCAAGGATAAATTACATAACAGATGATATTGTAAATGAATCAAAAACTTTACTAAATCTTATGGGTCTTCCATACGTGCAGGCGCCATCAGAGGGTGAGGCACAGGCATCGTACATGACATTAAAGGGCGATGTAAATGCCGTTGTTTCCCAGGACTATGACTGCCTATTGTTCGGTGCAAAACGCATCTTAAGGAATTTTACTGTATACGGAAGAAGAAGGATAGCGGGAACATCAAGAACCATAAATGTTAATCCAGAGATTATAGATTTAAATGAGAATTTAAGCAATCTGGGAATATCCAGGGAGCAGCTTATATACATAGGCATATTAACAGGAACGGATTTCAACCCAGGTGTAAAGGGCATAGGTGCAAAAACAGCGCTTTCATTGATAAAAAAATATAACGATATATACAGCGTTATAAAAATAAAAAATATAGGTATAGATAACCTTGATGAGATAATAGAGTTCTTTATGAACCCACCACATAACGATTATGAAATAAAATTCAATGAACCCGATTTCGATGGTATAATTGATTTTCTCTGCGGGAAGCATAATTTCTCAGAATCAAGGGTAAACGAGACCCTGGAGAAAATATCAAGGAATTATAAAAAAGATCATCAGTCAAGCCTTGACAGGTTCTTTTAATCCTTATGGACTGAAACCATGACCTGATGGCTCCTCGGGAATTCCTCATTGATGAGGTCTTTAAGAATTCTTTTTAAATCATCAGCGTTTACATTGTAATCATTTTTAACAAAGCCGTCAACGTTTATATGAAAATTATCATTGCATCTTTTTATTGAAACTATTCTGTCCTTTTTAAAGCTCTTAAGCGTTACAGTATAGCCATCATTCAACTTCATGCACATCGAATAAATGCTCTTTTCAACACCCTTTATAGGCACCCATGGCATCTAATCACCGGTAAGCTTTTCCCTTACAGGACCTATTATATCGCACAATAGCTCGCCAACAGCATTTTTAAGATCGACAGGATGTATCTCACCGGAAATGTACATTCTTGTTAATGAATCCATATCAACATCAACGGGCCCACCCTTGCTTTCAGGTCTTTTTATGCTTATTCTATCATTGTAATATGGGAAGATTATGTATTTTAATATATCTATTACTGGATTGCCATTAACTTCCTTCATGGGGCAGTATGCGTTTTTTATCTTTCTTTTTATATCGTCATTAGAATCTGTCATGAATATTGCAGAGTCCGGCTCACTCTTTGACATCTTTTTAAATGAATCCATGCGCCCTGAGCCCTTCAAACTTGAAAGCAATGGCGTGTGGACAGACACGGGCTTTTTTATATTCATCCTCTCTGCTATATCCCTGGCCAGCATGTGTGCGTGTCTCTGATCCATGCCGCCAAGGGCAAAATCAACATCAAGGTAGAATATATCAGTGACCTGCATCAGCGGGTATATGTATTTGCTGAAATCTCTGTCTGCATCCTCCTCACTTCTGCCCATTATAGGCAGCGATCTTCTTATCCTTAAAAGCGATGCATTCTTTGCAACCTTTAAAAGAAGAGACCAGTAATCTGATTTTTCAACAAGTTCAGATGCCCATACAAATTTAACATTACTGTTTAAACCAGCGGCGAGCCATGCCCTTTTAAAGAGCTCACCGCTCTTTCTTATTTCATTTAGGTCGCCGTTTAGTTTATCATTAACCATTGCATGCCAGTCTGCAAGCAAAACAGTCATTTTTATTCCGGCATTTACCATGTCATTTATTTTGTTTGCCAGCAGCAGGCATGTCCCAAGATGTGGATTGCCTGATGGCTCGAATCCTATATAACCTTTTGGATTGTTATTCAGGGCTTTAAATGCCTCATCCATTGTTACTATTTCCTCTGTGTTCTTTTTAACAAAATCAATGGCATCCATTGACCATGTATCTTTATATCTATTATTAATTTTATTTATGGCATCATTTTTAATAAGAGTGCATTAAAGTTATTATTTTAAAAATATATAAATATTTAAATCAATCTTAATTTAAAAGTCAAAGACAACGTCCTGGGCAAGCGGCAATGTTTTTCCCCAGTTCTTTGTAACGGTCTGCCTTCTCATGTAGTACTTCCAGGCATCGCTTCCACTTTCCCTGCCGCCGCCGGTGTCCTTCTCACCGCCGAAGGCACCACCGATCTCAGCACCGGCAGTGCTTGTATTAACATTTGCAAGCCCGCAGTCAGAACCGTATGCTGAGAGAAAAGCCTCCTCCTCGCGCAGGTCATTAGTGAATATCGATGATGATAGCCCCTGGGGAACAGAATTATGTATCTCTATTGCCTCCTCTATGTTCTTGTACTTCATTACATATAATATCGGTGCGAAGGTCTCCTCGCTAACTATTGCCATATCAGGTTTTGCCTCTATTATTGCTGGCATGACATAATGCCCGTTTTCGCATCCGCTTATTTTTATTCTTCTGCCACCAAATACAAGTTTCCCTCCCTGCTTTATGGCGGTTTCTATTGCCCTTTCATAGTTTTTTACCGCATCCTCATCTATAAGCGGGCCAACAAGGACGCCCTTATCCCTGGGATCGCCAACCTTTATCGTGGAATAGGCATTTTTTAGCCTCTCAAGGAAATCATCATAGATGTTTTCCTGAACAATAACACGCCTTGTTGTTGTGCATCTCTGGCCTGCCGTTGCAAGTGCACCAAAGACAACGCCCCTTAATGCAATATTAATATCTGATTTATCAGAGACTATGGCACCATTGTTTCCGCCGAGCTCAAGTATGGTTTTGCCAAGACGTTTTGCAACGTTTTCAGATATCTTTTTACCAACGGCAACAGAACCCGTGAAAGACACCAATGGTATTCTTTTATCATTGGCTATCCATTCACCGCCATCATGGCCAGGACTTACCATTAAGAAAAATATATTTGGTGCATTGTTTCTTTTTAAAACCCTTTCTATTACCCTCATCACCGCAACAGCTGTCAGGGCAGCCTTTGACGATGGCTTCCATATAACAACATCACCGTCAACGGCCGCTATAAATGCGTTCCACGACCATACTGATGCTGGAAAATTAAATGATGATATCACCGCAACAGGCCCAAGTGGAATCCATTGTTCATACATCCTGTGATATGGCCTCTCGCTTGCTATGGTTAGGCCATAGAGCTGTCTTGATAACCCAAGGGCAAGATCTGATACATCGATCATTTCCTGTATTTCGCCCTCGCCCTCGGATGCTGTTTTGCCAACCTCCATGGTTACTATTTTTCCAAGATTCTTCTTTTCCTTTCTAAGCTCATCACCTATCTCCTTTATTATAATTCCACGTTTTGGAGCCGGAATCATCCTCCATTTTTTGAATTCCTCAACGGCCCTTGAAATTATTCTTTCGTAATCTGATTCTGTTGCCATTGATACCCTTGCAATATAGCTTCCGTCTATTGGGCTTTTCACATCAATCATTTTGCCTGATGGCCTTGCCCATTCACCATCGTAAACACCGGAGTTTACCTCCTCAAGGCCAAGATCATGAAAAACGTTCATGTCCATCTTCATGATAATAACAAAGTAAAAACGTATATTATATTTTTTAAAGGGTATATATTAATTTTATCCGGCACTGATTATAAACAATAATTATAAATATTTAAATTGAACATAAATTTGTTTTATAATCTGGCCTTTAAATGTTAAAATCTTATTTTAATAATAGGGTATTTATGCCCGGGCCGGGATTTGAACCCGGATCTTAGGCTCCGCAGGCCTTCAGGATATCCAAGTTACCCCACTCGGGCCCTTCTATATCAATTTAAAATATATAATCTTTATAAAATATGATGGTAAAATTATTAATATTCATTTTATATTAAACTGACATGATCGGTGCTATACTTGCCGGCGGTTACGGCAAAAGATTAAAGCCACTTACAGATAAGCTTCCAAAGTCACTTGTCGAGATAAAGCCTGGTTATACAATAATGGACAGGCAGCTTTTTGACTTTAAGGTCATGGGCATTAGCGATATATACATATTATCAGGTCATCTTGGCGAAAAAATCGAGGAACGCTATGGAAATCATTATAACGGTCTGAATTTATATTATCTTAAGGAGGAAAAGCCTTTAGGAACATTGTATTCATTGAGAAACCTGGCAAATGAGGTTACTGATGATATTGTGCTTAGAAATGGTGACATTGTTACAGATATAAACTTCAAGGAATTCGTTAATTTTTCATTACATAATAATTATGGAATGACAATGTTTGTTACCGAGATGAGAAGCCCATATGGAATCGTTGACACTCTTCTTGATAAGGTTATAAACTTCAAGGAGAAACCATATCTTAATTATTATATAAATGCTGGTATATATTTAATCAAGGAGAACATCATAGATTATTTCTATAAAGATTACAATGGAAAGGACATAGAGGTAACGATATTTCCGGAGCTTGCAAGGCAGGGCCTGATAGGCGCATACAAGGAGAAGGCCTTCTGGGTGGGTGTCGACAGTGAAAAGGATCTTGAAACGCTGAGACTGGAATACATAAATAGAGAGGATCGTGAATGGGGATATATAAAATGCATCTTCGAGGATGATAAAAAACTTGTTCATGAATATTTTATAAAGGCCGGTGAAACGGTTAATGTATCTGAACCATACGCACTTATAAGATTCATTGACGGCCGTGGAACAATAAATGATAGGTCTGAATTTTACACAAGCGATTATGCCCTGGAAATAAAATCATCTTCAAGGATAAGTGCAATAGAAAACACAAGGCTTGAAGTAATAAAAATAAAGGCATGAGCCAATAGATAAATTTTTTACAGATTTTTTACTATTTATCATAATATTTAATAACCATAAAAAAATTCGTTTTAGATGGGTATAAGTAGAGATACCTTAATAAGGGCATTGAAAAATACATATGGGAAAAACGGTATGAATGATAAGGACATAGATGATCTCTGCGATTTTATACTTGCATTCTTTGGATATGATGACTATGTCCTTGATAATGTTTTATCACCACCTGAAAGGGATGTTTTTTACAATCTTGAGGAATACGGCATAGTTTCAACTGTTCGTGAGGAGGTTAACATTGTAAAGGGTAAAACATGGAGGATAAATCAATGGTATCTAAATAAGCAAAAGATAATGAAGCTTGCCGAGGATAAAAGCGAAACAGACAAGGAATCAAATATATACGATTCATTCTTTAAGAATATGTGATTTAAATGAAAAAGGCGGTTATAATAACAATTGGAAACGAGATATTAAGCGGCAGAACATTAAACACAAATTTTACGTACATAGCCAGGAAGCTGACATATCTTGGCTATGATGTCCTGCGCGGCATCATTGTAAAGGATGATATCGAAGAAATAGGAAATGCATTTAAGTCTGCCATTGAATCATCCGATCTCGTTGTCTCATCCGGCGGCCTTGGGCCGACATATGATGATATGACATTATTATCATTTTCAAAGGCCTTTAATTTAAAATTAACATTGAATAATGATGCCCTGGAAATGATAAAAGAAAAGTTTGATAATATGACGCCGGAGCGTGAGAAGATGGCCATGATACCGGAGAACAGCATACCAATAAGGAACGATGCCGGAACGGCACCCGGGGTCCTTGTAAATATTAACAATAAGGATATTATAATACTTCCAGGCGTTCCAAGGGAGGTCGAATCCATATTTGAAAACGTTCAGGAAAGGATAAAGGTTCCAGGCTACGTTTACTATGATAAGTCGCTAAGACTTGATGGTGTACTGGAAAGCATTGCAGCGCCATTAATAAAGGAGTATGCAAAGAACAATCCGGATCTTTACATAAAATCACATCCATATGGAATAGAGTTCTCAAAGCCTGGCATAGAGCTTGAGGTCTCAGGCCGCGGTGATTCATCAATATATGAAAAGGTTGATAAGGTTTTAAGGGAATTATCTGAAAAACTAATGGTGAAAGGATGAACAAGGACTGGGCAAGAAAGTTAATAGCAATAGTTGCAGTTAAAAAACAGGAAAAATATTCAAAGAACGATTTTATAAATTCATTGTCATATAAAAATCACCTTTTAAGGCCTGATACAGTTACCAGGTTCTTAAATGAATGCGAGGCTGAAAAGCTGCTTATAAAAAACGGAGATTACTATATACCGAACTTTAGCACATCGGGCATTATTGTGCCGCTTGACTTTTCAATTGATGAGGAAAGACTATTCTCAGAGGACGTGGAAAAGCCGCTGGTTGACAGAATTCTTGATACCGCAGCGGCATCAGGCCTTTTAACAAAAAAGGAAACGGTCATGAGGGCAAGGGAGCTAATGGAAACAATGAAGTTTATAGATTTTGAGATAGCATTGCTGGCAATCCTTTCAGATAATGGCATTGATGTAAAATCCCTTGTCCAGGAAAAATCAGGCAATTAATTCAAATGCACTTTTTTTATCCTTAACCTTTATTCCGGTATCAGAAAACTGGGTTCTGTAGCCATTTATGCCGTTTTCCTCGAGTATCTTCAATGCCCTTTTTATAGATATTTGATCACTGTTCCTGAACCTTGATATGTCCTTAAGCTCTATAAAATAAATGGATTCATCGTCATGGCAAAGCCTTTCAATTTTATAATCAATCATGGAGGCATCTCTATTTATTTCGCCAAGCCACATCTCGCCCTCGTTTACATCATTGTAATAATCGTAAATGCCATTCTTTTTGTTGTAATATCCTATCATCGATAATGCTTTATCCGCATTTAAGGATCCGTTTTCTATTTTAAAAAATATTCTATAATAATGTGAATGCCATAATGATATTAGTGGAAATGCACCCCTGTCCATGGCAGCCGCGTGCCTTACAAAAAAGGCTATTAGTATCCTTATTCCCGTTTCATGTCTAAATGAATCATTCAATGCAAAGGCATTGTACCTTCTTTTTAATTTTTGGACATTGGAGCCGGTAAGCGCTGTTAAATCAGTTGCAGTAATTCCAATGTATCCATGATTTCTTATTCTTGATATTGCCTTATCTATATATGGAACTATTGATCCATATGGGTCTATATCTATGTAATCAAAGAGGTATTTATCCAGAACGCATTCAAAGCCCTCGTTATAGGCCTCAACATCGGCGTTATTCTCATTTATGTTTTTTTCTATATATTCAAATGATTTTTTATTTATTTCTGAGATAACCGTTCTTGTTCCTGTTTCAACGTTTATTCTTATACCACGGACACCGGTGCCGCCAAATGCGTCCAGTGCAAGCCTGGGTCTTACGAATCTTATAAATGATACCGTTACATCCCTGTTAAATTTCTGGTCGGCATTGTAAAATCCGGGCATCTGCCTGCCTGGGCCTTTTAAAAAATATTTATCAGGCACATTAATTTTTATTTTCCCCTCATTTATAATCATAAAAACACCATGTTTTACATGGCATTATATTGATTCTTCCTCACCGTTTATAACCTTTAAAATCTTAAACGGCAATATATTTTTATTTATTGGCGTTATATCAAAAACCCTGACACTCTCAAGGCTTCTGAACTCCTGAAGAACAGGGTTCCTGGATTTTTTATGCAGTGTAACTATTATTGTTTTGTCAAGCTTTAATACATCCTCTATTGTGTTCTTTATATTTTTTGTTGTGTTCTCTATTTTACCAAGCTCATCTATTATTATAACATCCGCCTCAGATTTTGCCCTCTCAAGGCTGGGAATAACTATGTCCTCAAGCAACCTTGTATCAACGCCAAGCTTGTCTATTTTAACCCTTGATACTATGTCCTGCCTTGCGAATTCTGCCTTCTTCTTGCTTAGTATGTCCATTACAGAATAACTTATAAGCTTGTTATGCTCAACCTTTTCTGAAACAAGAAAACCCTCTATGATTTTTCCCTCATTGGCCAGCATCTCCATAATCTTTGCCAAGGCCTCAGCCTTTATTGAACCAACAGGTCCAGTTATACCAACCTTAACCATTATAAAACCTCCTTTGCATACATTACAGGGTAATCGAGACCCTCATCATAATTTAATACGCCAAGCACCTTTTTTCCATTATAGTTTATTAAAACCTCTGCATGCAGCATTTTTTCATTTAAAGATGAATATGAATAGGTTCCACTGGATCTTTTTACATTATTAATGCTTATCCTTACATTTTCAACAAAAGGCTGTATCATTGTGCTTCTTTCTATAAACTCTTCAGCCATTGAAGCATTTTCACTGTTTACCGGTATACCTGTGTATTGATGAAAAATTGCTCCAAGTTTTATGCCGGCCTCAAAGAATGCCCTTTGAATATCTGTACAGTTAAAATATTTCTCAGCAGGGTCATACATTTATTGGTAATTGCTTGCTATTTAATAAACATTTATTTTTATATTTATTTTATCAAAATGAATTTTAAAAAACCGTTATATAAACAGGTATATAAATTTAATTGACATTTTTATCTCCATTATTTAAAATGTACATTCATAAATGTTAAATACAATATTTTCATTTTAAAGCCGAATGAATACTAATTTGATAATATACATAGTCAGAAGGGCCATATATGCTATTGTTACACTTATTGTTATAATAACAATAGTATATTTGCTTATACATATAATAGCCCCGACGCCGTATGCTCTTGCAAAGATATATGCAGGTCCCAGGGCAACAAAGGCGGAATTAACATCCATTATTAAGGAGTATCATTTAAATGCGCCATTGTACGCGCAGGTTCTTACATACATAGGCAACGTATTTCACGGCAATCTAGGATACGATCCTGTTTATCATGAACCCGAGATTGTTTTAATAGGCACGTACCTGCCAAGAACACTTGAAATAGTTATACCTGCAATAATACTTGCAACAATTCTTGGTTTAATAACAGGTGCATATGGTGCATCAAACAGGAGAAAGGTTCAGGATCATACAGTTAAGGGTATATACCTGGTTACGTGGGCAAGCCCACCATTTTTCATAGCAATAATAATACAGCTTGTCGTTGCCTATTATTTAAGATTATTGCCACCAACAGGCATGGTTAACCCGGTTCTTACCGCACCACCACATGTTACGCCATTCCCATTGCTTAATGCACTTATAACAGGCGACATACCATACTTCGACAGCATGTTACGTCATATGGTCCTTCCGGTTATTGCAATAGCATTACTTAGCTTTGGTATAGTTACAAGATTGACCAGGGCCTCAATGCTTGATGCCATGGAATCAGATTACTTTAAACTAGAGTTAATGAAGGGCATAAGAAGAAGGAGTGCCGTTTATAGAACAGCGTTGAGAAACGCATCAATACCAATTGTAACGCTTCTGGCACTAAACTTCGGTTATGCAGTTGCAGGTGCCGTTGTTGTTGAGGACGTTTTTGATTACCATGGTATGGGCTGGTTCATAGTTCATTCGATATATTCACTGGATTACATAGCAATACTATCAACGACGGTTATAATAGCAATCTCAATAATTATAGCAAATCTTGTTGCCGATATACTATACGGCATTATAGATCCAAGGGTGAGAGTACAATGATAGATGAAACTCCAGGCATTCTTAAACAGAAGGTTAAGAGAAAAAATCCCGTTCTGGGTTATCTTAGAATGTTTATAAAGGATAAATCCGCAGTTATCGGCCTTGTAATAGTTGGCTGGTTTTTATTATGGTCATTAATACAGGGCATAATGGAATTCATAGCGGAACTACCAGGAAAGGCGGCATGGGGATATGCCCTGCTTCCATCGAATCCATTTGCGGTTAATTTTAATTATTCACTTGCAGCGCCCTCAACAAAGCACCTCTGGCTCATATTTGGAACAAATGAGCTTGGCGAATCAATATTGTCAAGGATGCTCTTCTCAATGCCAAAGGATGCATCCGTTGCGGTCATAGTTGTTTTCAGCGCCATTATCATAGGTGCACTTCTTGGCATAGCATCTGGATATCTTGGTGGCTGGGTTGAAACCATAATAATGAGATTAACAGACGCATTTCTTTCACTGCCGGCAATTATACTCGTTATAGCAATAGCAATACCATTAAAGGCTGGCTTTGATGCTGTTATACTCGCATTAAGCATTGTCTGGTGGCCAACGTATGCAAGGTTCTTCCGTGCACAGACACTGCGCGTCAAGGAAATGGACTATGTAAAGGCAGCAAAGATAAACGGCGTTAATCCAGTGTCATTATTCATTAAATACCTGTTCCTGAACAGTGTTGATCCTGTTATAGCATACGCAGCCCTTGACTTTGGAAATGTAATATTAACATATGCAACACTTGCATTCCTTGGTATAGGAATAACAACACCGATACCGGAGCTTGGTGCGATGGCATCAAACGGGCTTGGATACCTGCCCGCTGACTGGTGGTATTCAATATTCCCAAGTCTGGCAATACTTTTAATCGTTGTCGGCTTCGTTCTTGTTGGCGATCGCTATCAGGATATAATTAATAACAGGATAGACTATTAAGGTGTTAAGATGCTTCTAGAAATAAAAAATCTTAATGTTTCGTATAAGACTGTTAACGGTATTTCAAACGTGCTTAATAATTTTGAATTATCAATGGACACAGGTGATATAATATCAATAGTTGGAGAATCAGGATCAGGAAAGAGCACGCTGGGCGGTGCAATTACAAAGCTTCTACCGCCATCTGCAATAGAAACCGGTTCAGTCATCGTTGATGGAAAGGACATCGTTCCAATGAGCGAATCAGAGATAACAAACATGCGTGGTACAACGATATTTATGATCTTCCAGAACCCGCTTAACAGCCTAAATCCGGTAAAGACTGTTGGATACCAGTTAATGGAGGCTGCCAGGGTAAGAAATGACAGATCAAACGAAAACCTTGATGAGGAGGCCATGGAAAGATTGGTCATAGATACATTAAGGGCCATGAGGCTCCCTGACCCTGAAAAGATTATGAAAAGATATCCACATGAGCTTTCCGGTGGTCAGGTTCAGAGGATAGTTATATCCATGGCATTAATACTAAGACCAAAGCTTTTAATAGCCGATGAGCCAACAACGGCGCTGGATGTGACAATACAGGCACAGGTTATAAACCTTTTAAAGGAGCTTAACAGGGATTACAAGATGTCAATAATATTCATAACGCATGATCTGAGTCTGGCATATTCAATATCAAACAGGATCATGGTTATGTATGCAGGCAGGATAATGGAGCTCAATGATTCCGAGGAGATTATAAAGAATCCAAAGCATCCTTATACAATAGCGCTTCTGCTTAGCGTTCCAACAAAGTATAAAACTGAAACAAAGCTTTATTACATATCAGGGTCGCCACCATCATTTTTTAATCTTCCTGCTGGCTGCAAGTTCAACCCAAGGTGTGAAAAGGCCTTTGACAAATGCAGGGAGATGGAACCAGATTTGATTGTTTCCAAAGGCAATTCAAGGATAAGGTGCTGGTTATATGAGTGATATACTTTCACTAGAGAATATTAAAAAGTACTATCTTGCCGAGAAGATACAGATTCTGGACAGGCTTTTTGGCAAGAAGCCCATATACGTTAAGGCCCTGGATAACGTTTCGATAAGCGTTGAGAAGGGAACGATACTGGCCGTTGTCGGCGAATCCGGATCAGGAAAAACAACCATGGGAAAATTAATATCGACCATAGAGGAGCCAACAGATGGAAAGATCTACTTTGAAAACATTGAGGTTTCAAAAAAGAACATCAACGAGGTAAGAAAAAAGACATCAATGGTCTTTCAGAATCCGGCAGTTTCGGTAAATCCAAGAATGAAGATTAAATCCCTTGTTTCAGAGCCGCTTGGCCATTTTGATGCAGACCAGGTAAGGCAGATGCTTAAAAACGTTGGTCTTGATTACGATGAAATAGGAAACAAGGAGCCAAAGGAGCTTTCCGGTGGTCAGGTTCAGAGGGTTGCAATAGCCAGGGCAATAATAAAGAGGCCGGAGTTAATAGTGCTTGACGAGCCAACATCGGCCCTTGATGAATCAATACAGGCACAGATATTAAATCTTTTAATAGATCTTCAAAAGGAGTATAATCTTACTTACATATTTATAACGCATAATATAGGCGTTGCAAAATACATATCTGATAAAATTGCCGTTATATATGCAGGGAAAATTGTTGAATACGGTGATACAAAAAAGGTTATAGAGAATCCAAAGCATCCATACACGCAGCTGCTTCTATCTTCGGTTCCATCATTTGAAACAAAAGAATTAAAATCGCCAACGGGTGGTGTGCCAAGCTTAATAAATCTGCCGGCAGGCTGCAGGTTCAGTGACAGGTGCCCCTTTGTTATGGATATATGCAAAACCCAGGAGCCCGGTTTTATTGATTCAGATGGTGTAAAGGTTTTATGCTGGCTCTATGGAAGTTCATGATTGAAAAAACACTGATAAAAATAACAATACTTGTTCTTATTTTTTCACTGTTCCTTGAAATAAGCTATAAAAACATACTTAATTATTTAATATTTCTTGGCATTGTCTATTTATCAGCCGCATTTTACCTTTTATACAAAATGAGCGTAAAGGTTGATTTAAACGATGATTTTCTTTACATAAGAAATTTCTTTAGATCAAGGCAGATAAAGTATAAAAATATAGATGAAATTTTTACAAACAGCGGCTTCCTTCAAAGGCGCTTTGGTTTAATGTCGATATATATAATAACAAGGAGCGGTAATTATCTAATAAAGGATATACCAGATTCTGAGAGAATCTTTAAGGAAATAGAAGAAAAAATAAGGGAATCAAAACCGCAGGAATGAATTATAAACGTTGATTATTGATTTATAAACGTTCTCTGTTCCGTAAATAGAGGCCAGTGCAAAGGCAGCGCCAAAACCTGTACCCTCCTTTACAAATCCATTTTCATAGTATTCCAGTCCTTTTATTCCTGAGAAATCCGGTGACGAATACTCAAAATTGAGCGATATGCTATTTATAAGATTCATGGCATCATTGTAGACATACTTTGTTGAGTAAACCAATCTTTTCTTCTTATTTATTAAATAATCAAGAAGCTGGACCGTTATCATTTGGGTGCCGCCAGCGTATATTAAATCTGATTTTTTTACCGAACGGCTCATGCCGATTGCCATGGCCATCATGTAGTCGCCGTATTCTTTTACAGCATCCATTGGTTCATTCCTGTATACCCTTTTAAAGGATCTTTCCATTAAATCTCTCTTCATTTCCATAGGATTTTGCCTCATTGATGAGCTTGTCATGTAATTATAACCAAGTGCATTCAATACAATGTATGCTGTTGTTGTGCCGCCTGGTATACTCTCTGCAAGTATTATATTGTCATAAAGGCCATCTATTAAATCCCCGAGATAGGAACCAAAATCCAAGGCTTCATTGAACCTTGGAAGGGCAGTTTCCATTACAGGATTTTTTGCCGGGCCAAGGCCTGTGTAAAAAAACGGTATTTCTGGGCTTTTATAAAATCCTGAATCAACAATAAGCACTTTTACATTTGATAATACATTGCATGCCCTGGTTATAATTGCCGGTGTTGGTATTCCATTATCGGTCATGGGTATTACATCCATTGAAAGGCATTTCCCGGAGTATATTATCTCTGAATCAAGAACAGGCGTCATCAATGTTGCCCCTGGCGATGCACCTGCCGCTGATATCCCTGGAATCAATGATATTTCAGTGCTGCCTGCAAGCAGTATGTAAATAGATTTTTTATTTCTAAAATCCATTTTAGATTATTGCATTAACTATTAAAAATCTTATCAAAGAATGCATCAAAGGCCATCCCTGTAATTCTTTGAACAAATGGCTTCCTTGGCGTTAGATTTTTTATCTTTGCTGTTTTTATGTTATTATCATTTTTTATCGCGTTTAATACTGTATCAAAGGTGCCGATGCCATCTATTAACTTCCTTTCAAGTCCCTGCCTGGCAGAGAATACAAGGCCTGTTGCGGTATCGTTTATCTCATCATCTGTTAGATTCCTTCTTTTTTTTACCTCTTCCCTGAATCTCAGGAAAACGTCATTTAAAAGCTCTTTAAATATCTCATTTTCATCCTCGTTCATGTGCCTGAACGGCGAGTTAATATCCTTGTACTTTCCTATCTTGTTTATCCTCATTTTTATTCCAAGGTTTTCAAGGAAATCAGATACATCAGGTGATATTGATATAACACCTATAGATCCGACTATCGATGTGGACATTGCATAGATCTTCCTTGCTGCACAGGCAAGCCAGTATGCACCGGAGGCGCCTATACCCTCTATCAGTGCATAAACAGGCTTGCTTTTTGAAACATCCAGGAGCTTATTGTATAATATCTCGGTTGCGTTTGCATCGCCACCACCGGAATTTATGATTAATATTAGGCCGGCAATCTTCTTCTTTGATTTTATATAATCAAAGACCGGTAAATATCTTGATATGGAACCTCCATTTATTACACCTGAAAAATTCAACGTTGCTATGTACATAAATATATATAACAAACAAAGTATTTAATCATCACCTAAAATTTCATTTAAACTTTTAACCTTTTTTAATGGCTCCGGATCACTGTATATTGATCTGCCTATTATTACATAATCTGCACCGGCCATGATTGCATCGGTTATGCCTCCACCCTGGGCACCTATGCCAGGCGCTATTATTTTAAGATCACCTGACATTGATCTTATATGTCTTAAAATATCTATTCTGTTTCCAGGAGCAACAAGGCCGTAAACATTTTCCTCCATGGACATTTTAACAAGATCGTCCGTGTAATTATCTATGAATGATTCCTGGGACATTGAAACAAGGGAAAAGACCTTCATGTCACCGGCAGCAGAAACAACAGCCTTTAGGCTCCTTCTGCCTGTAAATGAATGTGTTATAATCCCCCAGGCATTGTTTTCCCTGGCCTTTTCAGTTATAAGCCTGTTTGTGTTGTCTATATCCGCTATCTTGAAATCACATATAACATTTGAATACCTTGATATCTCTTTAACTATTGATATGCCGTTGTTCATAACAAGCGGCCAGTTTACCTTTATCGCAAAGACATCATTTGAAAGCTCCCTTGATAAGCTTAAAGCCTCATTATAATCATAAACATCAAGCGCAAATATAATTCTGTTCATAAATGGTTATTAATAAATTATATAATAAATTATTTAAATAAAATTATTTCCTTTTTATTACTATTGCAACTATTCCTATTATTATTGCAATTACAGCAAGCGCTATTGCTATGTATCCATAGTATGAATCCATTAATGCTTTGCTCTTCAATGAAACCGCTGAATTATCTATGTTCATTGTAGTATAACCAGATGATGACAGGCCATCCTTTTGCACACTTGTTATTGTAACATTGTATGTTCCATCAGGCAGTGACTT